>NZ_JBFRPB010000054.1:0-64619 GCF_041471785.1 Vibrio sp. 10N.261.51.C6
TTGTGTATAAGAGACAGCCTGTTGGGAGCTTTTTTTGTTTTTTTGGGTATTACGTTGTCGAGCATGCTCACTTACATTCGTAAGCTCCGCGTGCTCTCCTAGAATTTCAAACAACTACTTTGAAAAATATTGATACTAGAGGCTCCTTAATAGGGGTCTTTTTTGTACTTGGAAGTTTTAAAATTGTTGTCGAGCATGCTCACTTACCCCCGTAATCTCTGCGTGATCTCTTAGAATTTCAAACAACTACTTTGAAAAGCAATGATACTAGAGGCTTCTTTAAAGGAGCTATTTTTTGTATCTGGTGGCTGGTGGATTTGGGATTAAGAGTAAAGAAAAGCGGGTATTAAAAAGGGTTAATGCTTTCACATCAACCCTTTGGTATTTGGTAGTGTCGATTCTACTTTTTGATGCTAAGTAGGGTGCCTGACTTACACTTGAAAGAGTAGTAGTGGCGGCTTTCACTGAACTTACCTAGGCCTTCGCCATCACAGTAGTCGATGTTGATGTCACGCATCACTTCTAATGTGTCTTCGCTGTTCAAAGCGAATTTAGAGCCATCAGAACAGACAATACGAACTCGTTCATCATGGCTTACAGAGTAAATATCGACTTCAGTATTACACAGCTCAAAAGAGGCTTCGCGAAAGTTGTCTTGCTGAGTATTTGAAGCGCAACCTGCGGTGAGTGCGGCTGCGATAACGGCTAAAAGTCCGAGTCTTTTCATTGTTAATCCTTCACTATCATCAAGTTGAGTGATGAGTTTTATATGCTGGTTTAGGTAGCCTATACAACAATACGCTTTGGTTCAAGGCGCGTTCGTTGACTCTAAGATATAAAAGTATAGGTGCATACAGATAATTTATAATGGGTTTGCTGCGTGTTTCCTTATTACGTATCACCAACAAAAAAAGACCAACACAGAGGTTGGTCTTTAAATAGGAAGATTTTTTAAACGACTATCGAAACTGTTTAGCTTCTGGAAGATACTCAAAACCAGCAGACGCGAGCTTAGCGATTAAGGCTGCTTTGTCGATTTCGTAGAAGTTGACCACTCGATCTAAATCACCACCGAAGTCGTCACGTAGCTTCATGTTGACGATACTCATCAACATTACAGGATCCATTTTTTCAAAATTAGCGAGGTTCATATTAGTCCTCGAAATCTGAGATCAGCAGGTTTGCAGCGGCAAAGGCTGCACGCTCACGCGCTTCTTTAGGAAGAGACTCATCGGCAGCAAGGTCATTCAATGTTTTTACCGCGCAGGTGATCGCTTTAGGGATATAGCCTTGGTCGCCACTGCCAATTTGAGAATACAGTTCACGCACCAAATCACAACAATCGTATACTTTCATTTTTATACCTAACCAAATGATAACTGATCTCAATATACACATAGAGATAAGCAAAAACAAAGTGGATCTGATTAAGTTCAGAGTTAGTTTGTCCTTGCTCAATATCTCACTTGGTTAGCTCGCTGCTTAGGCCGTTCTTTACGGCTTCGTTTGGTACTTGCCGATTAGCCAGAGACTTGTTGTTCAAGTTGATAGGTGACTTCATCAGCAAGATTGAGCTGTTTCGCGAGCTCTTTCAGGTACGCCTTTTCCATGAAATTCTGTTCGTCGGCCACAATCAAAGAGGCTAAGTAGATCTCACTCGCCTGTTGAGGTGACGTTGCCAGTTGAGCGATTTCGCTTGGGTCGAGTGGCTTATGCAGTTCTTCAGAGACCAATTTAGTCAGTTGATAATCAGCGCCCATATTCTCGACGGCTTGCTCTATCTTAGCCATCTCTTCTTCATCAACATGGCCATCAGCTTTAGACGCGGCAATCATCGATCGTAGAATCAGCACGCTGTGGTTTGCATCATTTTCATCAAACTGAGCCTGTTCGGCGTTAGGTGTCTGGCCTTGTTTGGACTGGTAGTCGTTGTAGACTTTATAAGCCAAAGCGCCCAGTGCTGCTGCGCCGCCAATCCCAGCCGCTTTCTTACCCATTTTCTTAGTCTTCTTAGAGCCCATTAACGCACCTAACAGTCCTCCGCCAACTGCGCCTGCACCGAAGGCTCCGAGTGTACTTTTACTGCTACTCTTACTATTGCTGCCTTGAGAAAGGCCACTTAAACTTGAAGACCCTTGTGAAAGTTTCTGAGTACCTTGTTTTACGAGATCTGATTTAAGTGCTTGGTTCAGTAAGCTTTTGATATCCATCGATACCTCCAATGGTGAGCATGTCCAAAAAGTTGATGACACCAATATACGGATTTAAAGATGAACAGGGGATTAACTTACGTTATTTACTCTACTGATAAATAGAAGGGAGTTTGAAGCGAAATGACAGGCACAAAAAAGGCCACCTAACGGCAGCCTTTCAATGTTTATCTAGTCAGTAATCGGATTACTAAGCTAGTTGAGCCTTAAGGTGCTCGATAACCGTGTCCATTGCGATAGCTTCTTTATCACCAGTACGACGGTTTTTGTATTCGAAGTTACCTTCGTCCATGCTGCGATCGCCGATAACGATAGTGTGAGGGATACCCACAAGCTCGATATCTTTAAACATAACACCAGGGCGCTCTTTACGGTCATCGAATAAAACTTCGATACCCATAGCTGTTAATTCAGCGTATAGCTTCTCAGCTGCTTCTTTAACGCGCTCAGATTTGTGCATGTTCATTGGTACGATAGCAACTTGGAACGGCGCTAGTGCGTCTGGCCAAGTGATACCGAATTTATCGTGGTTTTGCTCGATAGCAGATGCAACAACACGTGAAACACCGATACCGTAACAACCCATCTCTAGGATTACGCTCTTACCATCAGGACCAAGCACGTTACAGTTCATTGCTTTAGAGTAAGTATTACCCAGTTGGAAGATGTGACCCACTTCGATACCACGCTTAAGCTGGATAGTACCTTTACCACATGGGCTAAGGTCACCTTCAACTACGTTACGTAGGTCTTCAACTTGAGCAAGCTCAACGTCACGACCCCAGTTAATTCCGAAGTAGTGCTTACCGTCTACGTTTGCACCAGCGCCGAAGTCACTCATTACAGCAACTGAGCGGTCAACGATGAATGGTAGCTCTAGGCCAACAGGGCCAAGTGAACCAGGACCAGCGCCAACAAGTGCACGGATTTCTTCTTCAGAAGCCATCTCTAATGGAGAAGCAACCTGTGGAAGGTTTTCTGCTTTCACTTCGTTAAGCTCGTGGTCACCACGGATGATTAGAGCAATGATATCTGCTTCTACTTCATCAGATGCTTTAACGAATAGAGTCTTAACTGTCTTCTCGATTGCTAGACCGTGTTGCTCTACCAATTCTGCGATAGTTTTCGCATTTGGTGTATCAACCAGTTCCATCTCTTGAGTTGGTGCTGCTGCATCTTCAGTAGGAGCAAGTGCTTCTGCTTTTTCGATGTTTGCTGCGTAATCTGACTCAGTTGAGAATGCGATTAGGTCTTCGCCGCTTTCAGCAAGAACGTGGAACTCTTGAGAGCCGCTGCCGCCGATTGCGCCAGAGTCTGCCAATACTGGACGGTATTCAAGGCCCATACGGTCGAATGCTTTACAGTAAGCATCGTGCATCGCTTGGTAAGACTTTTCTAAGCCTTCTTTGTCGATATCAAAGCTGTACGCATCCATCATAGAGAATTCACGTGCACGCATTACGCCAAAACGAGGGCGGCGCTCATCACGGAATTTAGTCTGGATTTGGTACAGATTTAGAGGTAGCTGTTTGTAAGAGCTGATCTCGTTACGTACTAGACTCGTTACCACTTCTTCAGCTGTTGGGCTAAGAACAAATGGACGAGAGTGACGGTCTGTGAAACGAAGTAGCTCAGGCCCCATCTTTTCAGAACGGCCAGTCTCTTCCCAAAGCTCAAACGGTTGAACTACGGGCATCAAGATTTCAACGGCACCTGCATTATCGATCTCTTGGCGAACGATATTTTCGACTTTACGCAGTACACGTAGACCAGTAGGTAGCCAAGTATATAAACCTGAAGCTAGCTTACGGATCATACCTGCACGTAGCATCAGCTGGTGGCTGATAACTTCTGCGTCGTTTGGAGTCTCTTTCAGAGTAGAAAGAAGGTAGTTACTGGTACGCATTCTATGGTATCCGTTTCATCATTGATAAAAGAAAACTTGCTGTCGTTCGTAACCACAGCAAATCTGATATAGCCGCATATAATATCAGCCTATTTGGGATCTCAAAAGCGTTCAATGTCAGTTACATTGATGAAAAGCGTTTCAACCACGAATTTCACGTTAAGATTGAACAAATTTACCGCATATTCCTTGTTGTCAGGCTTGCCTTTTTTATAGGCAGGTCGCGGATCTTGGCCTAATACTTCTTTGATCACCTGAATGATATGGCGCGCTTGTGGATGGCTTGCGAGCTTACTTTGCGCTTGCTGCGAAAAGTTAACGTCGAGCACTTCTGGTTCATCGGCGGCAAACCCTCCCAATGCATCCGGAATCGAATCTGAATAGGGGATATAAGGCTTGATGTCGATGATCGGTGTACCGTCTACTAAGTCGACGCTGCCGAGATCCAACCAAGTCTGTCCTTTCTCTTGAGACACACCTTTTAGTTCAACCGCAGACATGCCAATTCCATTTGGTCTGAATGTGGCACGTGACGCGAATACACCAATACGTTCATTCCCGCCAAGGCGAGGTGGCCTCACAGTTGGTTTCCAGCCTGCTTCAAGGTTCTTGTCGAACAGAAATAGTAACCAAACATGGCTAAATTGCTCTATATCACGAACAGACTCAAGGCAGTTTGCTGCATCAACCAATCTGACTCTTGAGGTGGATGTGGGTACCAACCTGGGCTGCCTTGGCACAGCGAACTTCTCTTTATAAGGAGACTCAATAAAGCCAACAGGTTCAATGGTGTACATAGTTGGGTGTTCTCTGATTACGATTAAGACGGAAAAATATCATAAAATCGCTTGTTTTTCTTTTGATAATAATTATCATTTGCAATGTTATAACATATCAAAATTAGTTATTTAAGGGAAATACAATGAAACCGAATATCCATCCAGATTACCGTCCCGTGGTTTTTCATGACACCAGTGTCGATGAGTACTTCTTAATCGGCTCAACGCTAAAAACAGACCGTACTATCGAATGGGAAGACGGCAATACTTATCCTTACTTCACGATTGAGGTGTCGTCAAAGTCGCATCCTTTCTATACGGGTAAACAACGAGTGCTACATAAAGAGGGACGTGTTGCGAACTTCACTCGTCGTTTTGGTCAATTAGGTAAGGGAGCGAAATAGAATGAAAGTTGTGAAATCACTTAAAAGTGCGAAAAGTCGCCATCCTGATTGCCAGATAGTAAAGCGCAGAGGTCGTCATTATGTTATCTGCAAAACCAATCCGAGATTCAAAGCGGTTCAGAAATAGTCAGTCAAATTGATGTGACGCGAGTGTAAAAACGAGGGGAAAGTCAAACTTCATTCATTTGTCTGTTTTTCTTTTCCTTCGAGAGGAACTTAACCGGATATCGAGTGTGCATTTAACGTACGATGTATTTTATTTTCAAGTGAATCAATGGGTTATATTGTGAGTTATATTTCTAGTGAATGCGTTGTTGTAAATTATAAATCTAGTTTTTGTGTTTAATATAGATTTATTTGCTAATTAATTGTTCAAATAGAGTTAAAAGTCGTCGCTTGTTACACACTTTGTAACATTTTGAATTTCTAATTGATATTTTTGTCGCGTACCCTTCGCTGGCAATTTGAACATCTTTGTCACAATTGCACAGGAATCACTACACAAGGAGGGAACAGATGAGTTCATCTGCTTCAATAAAAAACAACGCACCAAAAAAACCTATTTTCACACGCTTTTTAGACAGCGTTGAATATTTGGGGAACCTTTTACCCCACCCAATCACTCTTTTTGCTATCTTCTGTGTCGCAATCCTAGTTTCTTCAGGTATTGCTGGTTACTTTGAAGTGTCTGTCATGGACCCTCGCCCTGAAGGTGCTAGTGGTCGTGCTGCTGATGGTATGATCCACGTTGTAAGCTTACTTAATGCTGAAGGCTTACAACTCATCGTAACGAATCTAGTTTCGAACTTTGTTGGCTTTGCGCCACTTGGTACTGTACTTGTTGCAATGCTAGGTGTTGCGATTGCTGAACACTCAGGTCTATTATCTGCGGCGATGCGCGGCATGGTAATGGGCGCATCTCAGCGCATGGTTACTGTAACCGTGGTATTTGCCGGTATTATCTCTAACACGGCTTCTGAGCTAGGTTACGTAGTACTTATCCCTCTTGCAGCAATGCTTTTCCACTCATTGGGTCGTCACCCATTAGCAGGTCTAGCGGCAGCATTTGCTGGTGTATCTGGTGGTTATTCTGCAAATCTACTTATCGGTACGGTTGATCCACTGCTTTCTGGTATCACAGAAACAGCAGCACAAATGCTTGATCCATCTTACTCTGTTGGCCCTGAATCAAACTGGTACTTCATGTTTATTTCGACCTTCTTTATCTCGATTGCCGGCGCATTGGTAACAGAGAAGATTGTTGAACCTAAACTGGGTAAATACAATGTCGAAGACGCGTCTGAAGATCTTTCAAATGACTCAATGGGTAAGCTTACTGCTATTGAGAAGAAAGGCCTTAGATTGGCGGGTGTCGCTGTATTAATCGTGAGTGCGCTTTTAGCTTGGACTGTTGTTCCTGCTGACGGTGTTCTACGTTCAGAGGCGGGCACGATTTCAGGCTCTCCATTCCTGAAAAGTATCGTCGCGTTTATCTTTGTATTCTTTGCTATTCCTGGTTTTGTTTACGGCAAAATTACCGGTTCAATGAAGAATGACCGTGATGTGATTAATGCAATGGCAACGTCGATGTCTTCAATGGGCATGTACATCGTTCTTGTATTCTTTGCTGCACAGTTTGTTGCTTTCTTTAAGTGGACGAACTTTGGTCAAGTGGTTGCTGTAGGCGGCGCAACATTCCTTCAGGATATCGGCCTAACGGGTCCAATGTTGTTCTTCGCATTCATCCTAATGTGTGGTTTCATTAACCTGATGATCGGTTCAGCTTCTGCACAGTGGGCAGTAACAGCGCCAATCTTCGTTCCAATGCTAATGCTAGTAGGCTACGCACCTGAAACGATTCAAGCGGCTTACCGTATCGGTGATTCAACAACCAACATCATTACACCAATGATGAGCTACTTCGGTCTTATCCTTGCCGTAGCAACTCGCTACATGAAGAACCTAGGTATCGGTACACTGATCGCGACAATGTTGCCTTACTCAATGGTATTCATGTTTGGTTGGAGCATCTTGTTCTACCTATGGGTATTCGTATTCGGTCTACCAGTAGGTCCAGGCGCTGCAACGTACTACACGCCTTAGTTGTAGAGTAGGGGAAACCTTCTTCTAATTGATATTAAAAAACCTGCATTGTTTGCAGGTTTTTTGATTTTTTATGGAGAGATAGAACTAGGTTAAGCTCGGATGAGCCAGCTAGCGTTTGGCTAGAATTCTATCTAAGTGGTTGGCAAACTCACGACGGTCGGTTTGAGAAAGGGCACTTGGTCCACCCGTTTGGATGCCACTTGAGCGCATGGTATCCATAAAGTCACGAATGTTCAGACGCGCTTTAATGGTCTCTTTGGTGTAAAGCTCACCACGAGAGCTGAGTGCTTGCCCACCTTTAGTGATCACTTCGTCAGCCAGAGGGATATCGGATGTAATCACAAGATCGCCGGGTTCAGTGCGCTTTACGATTTCATCATCAGCAATATCAAACCCGCTTGGCACTTGAATTGAGTGAATGTTATTGCGTTTAGGAACGGGAACCAGATGGTTTGCCACAAAGGTACATTCAACCCCTGTGCGCTCAGCTGCGCGTACGATTGTTTCTCGGATAACCTTTGGACAAGCGTCCGCATCAACCCATATCTTCATAGTGTTCTATTTCTCTGTTAGCTTATTTATCGGTCAACTTATTGCTCAGTTGCCTTATTGATCAGTTGGTTTAGCTTCAAGCATGGCAACGCGAGCAGTGAGTTCAAGGATTTGCTTTTCCAGTTGGCTAACACGATCAAGTGCTGGATCTTCTTGTGTCGCGACTTCAACTTTAGGAACACGATTTGCGCTTTTCCAGCTCTTGATGGTCGTGATTAAAGCGGGCATCGGAACGGATGTGCTCATACGAGCCTTAACTAAAGCAACTGTCGGCTCTTTCCCTTGCGCTTGCAGTCCTTCAAGCACTGATTTCAACTCTTCAGAAACATCTTTTGTCAGCATGTTGATCTCCATTTTTAGTCTTTAGTCATTTTACTCGCTCTGGTGAATGATAGCGAATCATAAAACCGCCCATGGCTTGTGAGAGATCTCTTACAAAGGTTGTGAGATAACACGAATACATCGCTAGAGAGATTGATGTGCATATGGTTAAGCTGTTGAATTTTAATTGTTTTATATAATTAACAACTTTCTTGAATTCAAAATGTGATGCAAATCTATTGTCCGAAATCCTAAATCGCGTAAATTAAACCTTGTCGGAAGGATTCTGACACGGAACAGGAAAGCACCAAGGATTTGGTTATCTTCAGGATGAAGATTTGGTTACTTAGGATTGAGTGATCAAGCATGGAGCGTAAGGACATTGTAGGGATACAGTCAGTTAACAGGAAGTTAGCTGCAACGGAATGACAATGGACACCTTTAGGATTAAAGGGTTGGATTAGCATCAGGACGATGTAAAGGACACCGCTCACGGAACAAGTGATGTGCGCTAACTAGGATTGTTAGCTTTCAGGATGATTGGACACCGCTAGGACGGCGAAGTAAAGGAAAGAGCTGAAGGATTACAGCCACTATTATGGATGATGCATGGAGCATTAATTAGTAGCCGGACTGCTGCGAGTAAGACCCTAGCCCTGACACTTCGGTGTCGGGGCTTTTCTTTGCCTAAGGCTTTTTCTCTATCTAGGGGCTCTCTTTAATTCAGGAGCTTTTATCTAAGCACGCGACATCTGCTTTTCTGCTAATGGTCAACACAAGGAGTGTTTTATGACGATAGCAACCTCAAGAACGCTGTTGGTACCTTATACCGAGCAGTTAGAACATGACTTTATCAAGTTGAATTGCTGCCCCATCAATCGTGCTGAAATGAACGGGCCGCATTCTATTGCCTCTGCAAAACACCTATTTCAAGAAATACTGAACGACAATGTTGGTTTTTGCCGAGCCATTATCCACAACCAAACCCGCGAATACCTCGGGCATTTGTTTGTTTCGTCTGAAGAAGGGAAGCATGAACTGGGATTTATTCTGGACAAGGAGTTTTGGAATCAAGGCCTTGCTAGTGAAGTGCTAAAACCTTTCTTTAGTTTGGTTTGTTTTGAAGAACACCTAACGAATGTTGTCGCGACCGTTAATGTTGGTCATAACCCATCAATTAAGTTACTTGAAAAGTTAGGCTTTGCATTTAAAGAGACCAAACAAGATCAGTTTGGCCCTTATCATGAATATAGTTATACCGCGTATTGCGACGTTACATTCTATGAGGCTGTAGCTCAAACCGCATAGAACGGAAGCCCACCATGGTCAGTTTCCCTTGGTACAGGTCATCACCTAACGCTGAAAACTCAAATTGATACACGGTGTGCCAGCGCCAAATGGTGGTGAGCTCATGGCGCATCTTAAGTTTATGACCACTAAAGGCAACACTTAATAGCTGTAAGTCGAGCTCTTTACATTTTCTCGCAATGGCAGCTTTCGCAAGCTCGGATTGCCTGCGCTGTTGCCAAAACAGAAAGCAAAAGAAGCACAGCATCAAAATAGCCAATAAGTTATCTATCATTTAATCCATACTTCCTTTTATCTCTCTATTCCGTTCGTGATTTGAGCTTTTTGTTATGAGCTACTGAGCTGTTCTGTCTGGTATCTATTGCGACTTAGCCGCTTGTTGTAATTCTACAAGTGCATTGGCGAGTTCTGGTGATGGGTTCGAGTTCAATAATGGTAAAAATACCATTCTCAGTGTCGGAATCATCACTAAATCTGCAAATAACTGATTGAACAAGTTTTGGTTGCCCGTTTGTGCGAGACGCAGCAAGAACTGCTCAGCAATCGCAGGATCTTGCAGTGCGTGCCAGCTGCGACCAGCCAAACCAATCAATACTTCTTGGTGGCTTAAGCGCGGGCTAGCCAGAACTTGGTTAATTACGGCGTTGGTTGTGCTTTGCTCTGCGCCAGAAAGGGCACGTACCAGTGCTGACAGTAAGAACAGATCTGGCTCTTGACTGTTAATCTCATTCTCTGCCATTTCTTGTAAGCGTTGAGCGAGCTTGTCATTGATTTGCGTATGCTCAAGCGCCCCGAGAGTCGCGTATAGAGGTTCTGAAGGCAGCTTATTCAATGCTTTGCGAATCGCGACACCATTTTGTTGGCCGCCTAAACGAGCACACATATCAGTGATGCCTTGTAGGCCAACGGTTTTCCAGTTGTCCCAGCCTAGATCGCCTGTGAAGTAGTGTTGAGCGTGTTCGTAGTATTGGCTCGTTGCAAGGTCTAAACCTGCTCTTACTTGGCTATGGAACACGGCCATTTTGTCTTCTGAAGGCTTGAAGGTATATGGGTTGTTTGACAGCTTTTGTTGTTGCTCTTCGCTGATCTCACCGTTCAAACGTGTGCCCATCGCTTCGATAACAAACTTAAGGAAATTGCCGACATCACCTTGATGTAATAGGCCTCTTTCGTCCAGTTTGAATTTTAGGAACCAGATCCAAGGTTGCTTGTGTTCGTTCCAGTAACTAATCGCTAAGTGAGCTTGTTTCTGAAGTGGAAATGGGTACGGCTGTTTCCCTTGCTCAACATCAGAGAATAAGGTGTTGTCGATCTTCTGAATACGGCGACCTAGGTCGTAGATATCGTACTGGCAACCGCTATTCTTTAGTAACTGAGTGAGCGTGTGAATCGTTTCCATAGTAATAAAGCTCCTAACTTTCTTTCCTAAATAGATGGTACTCTATGCCCCAATTTCAAGGTCACTAGATAAATAACTTGGTGAAAAATGACAGCAGCCACAAAGTTACCTCTTTTACTTCAACAATTAGAAGAACAAATGCGCCAATGTTCGCTATGGAGCACGCTTCCGCCTTCGGATGAAGCTCTGGCGAGCGTTGAACCTTTCGGGATTGATTCGTTACAACCGGAAGAGTGGTTGCAGTGGATCTTTATCGTTAAGATCAACGCAATGATGGATGCCCAAATGAGCCTACCGAAAGGCTTTGCTATCCATCCTTATTTTGGTGAAGTGTGGAAAAATGAGGCAGACAAAGTCGAACTGCTAGTGACAATTCAGAACATTGATGAGGTATGTGCGTAATGTTAGAGATCATTTATCAAGATGAGTACTTTGTCGCGGTGAATAAGCCCGCTGGCATGCTAGTGCATCGTTCATGGTTGGATAAACACGAAACGCAATTTGTTATGCAGACATTGCGCGATCAAATTGGTCAGCATGTATTTCCATTACACCGCTTAGACAGACCGACATCGGGTGTGTTGGTGTTTGCGTTGTCGAGTGAGGTTGCTTCACAGGTGATGCCAATGTTCGCTAATCATGAGATGCAAAAAACCTATCATGCGATTGTCCGTGGTTGGATAGAAGAGGGCGATACGCTCGATTATGCACTTAAGGTTGAGCTGGATAAGATCGCAGATAAGTTCGCGAAAGAAGACAAAGAAGCGCAAGAGGCAGTGACAGTCTATGAACCGCTAGCAAAAGTAGAAGTGCCATATTCAACAGGACGCTTTCCTACGAGCCGCTACTGCTTGGTTGAGATGATGCCAAAGACAGGTCGCAAACATCAGCTGCGTCGTCACATGGCTCATCTAAGACATCCGATTGTCGGTGATACTTCACATGGTGATGGTAAGCACAATCGACTGTTCCGTGATGATTTAGATTCGCATCGTTTGTTGTTGCACGCTTCTGAGCTTCGCTTTATCCATCCTTTCACAAAAGAAGAGTTGGTGATGAAGGCCAACCTTGATGAAACTTGGCTAAGGTTGTTTGAAACCTTTGAGTGGGATACTAACTTAATCGATGCTCAAACTTGCTTGTCTAAGTAAGTCTCGCGTGTTTAGGCAATCTCCAGTCTAAGTGAATAGAGAAAATAGAATAAAAAACAAAGGGCTGATAGTGATATCAGCCCTTTTTGTATCTGTATAACCTTAACGGCATAACTAATGTTGGTTAGTTAACAGTAATAGTTAGTCGCGGGATCATTTTAGCTTTTCTAGATCAGCTTCGATCTCAGCGATCTTGCTTGATACCACTTTCTCTAGATGGCGTAAGTCGGTAAGGATCTTCTGCTTCACATCCACCTCAGCCGTTGGCGTCGGTTTGGTGATTTTGTTGAGTTCATCAATCACAAGAGTGAGGTTGCGGTTAATCTCTGTCACTTCTTTGTATTGATTATTGCCACCGCTAACAAGCACACTTTTTACTTGTCGTGGGTACTTAAATTTAACGCTTTTCGCGAACAGTTCCCCTTTCTGCTTACGAAAGTAAATCTTCAGGATATCTTTGTGCGCTTCTTGGCGAAGGGAGTAACGTTCAATCTGTTTAGGTTCGTGGATACCTAAGCCAGTGAGGTTTGGATACATAAGCGACCTCTAGGTTATGAATGTAATACTTTTATGTAATTGACTTGATCAATGTAGCAGCCTAACGACGAGCTAGATAGTTGATATCTGTGAATTGATTGTAAGTTGTGGGCAAGATCGCTCTCTATCTTTGCCCACACTTATTTGGTTATTAAACCTGTTTTTAGACTGAATTCGCTTTCTAAGGTGCGAGTTCAGAAACGTGCTCGGTTAATCGTTCTCTTAGTGCCTGTTCTTGTTCTTCAGACAGCCTTCCTCCCGCTTCACTGGTCAGAATAAACAGATCCTCTGCTCGCTCACCTATGGTGGTGATTTTGGCACCGTGCAAGTTGATGTCTAGCTCCGCAAAGGTTGCACCGACTTGAGCCAATAACCCCGGCGTATCAAGAGCTCTTAACTCCATCAAGGTACGTTTCTTGCTCTTGGTTGGTAGGAACTCAACTAAGGTTTTGACCTTAAAGTGTTGCAAGTTACGTGGCGTGCGACGCGTCTTAATCTTAGTCGGGCGGCCATCAGTCAATACATGAGTCAGATGTTTAGCAACGGCTTTGTGTCTTGCTTCATCAATCGCTTCGCCGTGCTGGTCTAGTACGATAAAGGTATCCAAAACATGACCATCTTTGCTAACCATGACCTGCGCGTCATGAACGTTAAAGTTACGTCTGTCGAGTTCGGCAACCACGGTCGCAAACAGTGCTGCTTGGTCTTTACAATAAACGAACACTTCTGTGCCACCGCGCGTCGCTTTCTTACTGATCAGCACTAACGGTTGGCTTGGGTCTTCTAGGCGAAGTAAGTGCTCACAGTGCCAAGCGATTTGTTTATGTGTGTGACGCAAGAAATAATCGGCCTTAAAGCGTTGCCACAACACTTCAATCTCACGAGCGGTGAAGCCTTCTTTACGCAGCAGTGCTGATGCCATTTGTTGGTTGTGACGAATACGGTCTCTGACATCGACAGGGTTTTCCAAGCCGCGGCGCAGTGCTCGCTGCGTTGAGTGGAACAGCTCAGCTAACAGGGTTCGTTTCCAACTGTTCCATAGCTCAGGGTTAGTCGCACAGATATCGGCAACGGTTAAACAAACCAGTAGCTCGAGTGATTCTTCATCACGCACTTTTTTTGCGAATTCGGTGATCACATCTGGGTCGTAGATATCACGACGTTGAGCCGTTACTGACATCAATAGGTGATTTTGTACCAACCACGCGACTTGTTTGGCTTCAGGCTTCGATAGCCCGTGTTCAATACAGAAAGAGTAAGCCTCAACCGCACCTATCTCAGAGTGGTCTCCGCCGCGGCCTTTGCCGATGTCATGGAAGATAGCAGCAAGGATCAGCAACTCTTTCTTCTGTACTCGAGGATAGACTTCACAGCAGATAGGGTGCTTATCGTGGTTTTCGATTTGACCAAAGCGGTTGATGTGCTTGAGCAGGCGGATACTGTGCTCATCCACGGTGTAAACATGGAATAGGTCAAACTGCATCTGACCAACGATCTGGCTCCACTGCGGTAAGTACGCAGAGAGCACGCCCAATTTGTGCATTAAGCTAAAGGCTTTGTGCAGGGCATTAGGGTGGCGAACTAGATCCATGAACTTGTCACGAGCTTCAGGAATGGTATGCAGGAATCGGTTCAATCGACGGCGTGCCGTACGCAGTTGTCGCAATGTTGGTGGACTTACCCCTTCGATAGTCGAGTCATTGGCGATATGGATGAACATATCGAGAATGGTTTCTGGTCTTGCTTGGAATAGGGCAGGCTTGCGCGCTTCGATCAACGAACCTCGACGTTGGAAATCACTATCGAGAATTTCAGCGTCTTGGGTTTGACCGCCATTGATGATCGCTTGATCGAACAGCTTAAGCAGCATCTTATTCAGTTCAGCAACACGACGAAGGGTTCGGTAGAACTCTTTCATCATCATCTCAACACCACGGTTTCCTTCACCCGTATAACCCAGATGTTCAGCGACTTGAGCTTGATGCGCGAACGTTAAACGGTTGTCGTAACGGCGCAGTTCAATATGCAATGCAAAGCGAACACGCCATAAAAAATCTTGGCACTCAACGAGCTCACGATATTCAGCATCGGTCAGAAAGCCGTATTTGCTCATCTCTAACAAAGAGGTCGCGCCGAAGTGGCGACGCGCAACCCAGCTCAGGGTATGGATGTCTCTGAGCCCTCCCGGAGTCGATTTGATGTCCGGTTCTAAATTATAGGTGGTGTCGTGGTAGCGAGCATGACGCTCTCTCTGTTCTTGAATCTTGGCTTTGTAAAACGTCTCACTTGGCCAAAATGAATCGGAATGAATCTTCAGTTTTAGTTCTTGGAAAGTGTCTTCACTACCACATAACAATCGCGACTCTTGTAGGTTGGTCGCGACGGTTAAATCATCGATGCCGATATCGAGACACTCAGTAATAGTTCGCACAGCATGGCCAACTTCGAGCTTTAAATCCCAAAGTAGAGTAATGAATTGACTGACCTTTTCACCAAGAGCTGGTGGTAGTGTTTTTTGCGAGACAATGAGAATATCAATGTCAGACAAAGGATGCAGTTCGCCACGACCATAACCACCCACTGCGACAAGTGAAATATGAGGCAGTTTGTTGAATCCGAAATTTTCCCACAAACGATTGAGAAGTAAATCCATGTATTCGGAGCGCAGTAGAACCAAATCGGTGACGGGATGGTGGTTCAGAAATTCATTTTTTTGATACTGCGTGAAGATCTCGAGCTGATTTTTTAATTCGCAGATTTCAATTTGTTCGTCATTGAACGTAAGAGGGCATTGATAAGGCATAGTCTGCTATCCGTGCAAGCAAATGAGAATAGTAAACAATTTAACAGAAGCTGATGGAAAATCGAAATTGAGTGGATAAAAAATATCCTCGACAATGCGAGGATATTTTTAAAAGGCTGATGCGCTCAGTTCGGTGAACTAAGCGTTCTTCATGATACGTGGGATTGTATCATCGCTGCGCAGTGTTAGTACTTCACAACCAGTATCAGTTACAACCAGAGTGTGCTCCCATTGAGCCGAGTTCTTGCTGTCTGCTGTGTATACTGTCCAGCTATCTTCGTCATCAAGACGACAGCCAAACTTACCCGCGTTGATCATTGGCTCGATAGTGAAGCACATGCCTGCTTTTAGCACGGTGCGATCGCTGTTCTTGTAGTGAACTACTTGTGGATCTTCGTGGAATTCAGAACCAATGCCGTGACCACAGTAATCTTTAACAATAGAGAACTTAGCGCGTGGGTTGTTCTTGTTGTTTGTTTTGATGTACTTCTCGATAGCAGTACCGATTTGACCAAGTTGAACACCTGGCTTAACTTGGCGCATGCCTTCGTAAAGTGCTTCTTGAGCAACCATGCACAGACGCTTGTTTGCAGGTGAAACCTCACCCACTAGGAACATCTTAGAGGTGTCACCGTGGTAGCCTTGAGGGCGAGTACTAAGATCGGCATTTGCGTCATCAGGGATGATAACTGTGATATCAACGTTCAGAATGTCGCCATCTTTGAGTACCGCAGGTTTGAATTGACCTGTGCTACCCGTCTCGTCTTGTGACGCGGGAATGCCGTGACACACAATATGATTGATAGACGTACAGATAGACTTAGGGAAACCGTGGTAATCGAGTGGCGCAGAGTATGCACCTCTTTCTAGAGCGTACTCATGACAAAGCGTATTGAGCTCTTCCGTCGTGGTACCCACTTGGATGTGAGGTTCGATCATCTCAATAATGTCAGCGGCCAGCTTGCCAGCGACGCGCATTTTTTCAATTTCTTCAGCAGTTTTAATTTTTACAGCCATTGCATATCTCTTAATTTGGTAGCACCTAAGTGTGCATATTGGGGCTATTCTATCAGTGCAGCAATTTAGCGCAACATTACCATGTCCGTACAATACTGGAGGATACTGTTAACGTGATTAAATAATGTTCGGTTAACAGATGCAGAACCTGCTTGATATAGACACTATTTTATAGAGAAAATTTACCTTTAGAGATCAGTATAGCAGTCGCCATTTTTAGAATTTTTTCTAGCCATAGATAGACAAAATATGGTATAAAGCGCGCCGGACATCAGGACTGTTTTCTCCAATTGGCGAAACAAGCTTTATGTCCACTAACTTATTTCTTTAAATCACACACATTCCGACACATGTTCCGGGGTGCCTCAACAACACAGATAACGGCTGAAAAGTGGTTAGTTGTTAGGGGTCGGATTCATGGGGGATGTGGAGGCCTAACCCCATAGAGGATTTTAAAATGGCAACTGTATCAATGCGCGATATGCTTAAAGCTGGTGTTCACTTCGGTCACCAAACTCGTTACTGGAACCCAAAAATGAAGCCATTCATCTTTGGTGCTCGTAACAAAGTACATATCATCAACCTAGAAAAAACTGTACCAATGTTCAACGAAGCTCTAGCAGAAATCGCTAAAGTTGGTGAGAAGAAAGGTAAAGTTCTTTTCGTTGGTACTAAGCGCGCTGCATCTGAAGCTGTTAAAGAAGCTGCTGTAAACAGCAACCAGTTCTACGTTAACAACCGCTGGTTAGGCGGTATGCTAACGAACTACAAAACTGTTCGTCAGTCTATCAAGCGTCTGAAAGAACTTGAAGCGCAAGCTCAAGACGGTACTTTCGACAAGCTAACTAAGAAAGAAGCTCTAATGCGCACTCGTGAAATGGAGAAGCTAGAGAAGTCTCTTGGTGGTATCAAGAACATGGGCGGCCTACCAGACGCTCTATTCGTAATCGATGCTGATCACGAACACATCGCAGTTAAAGAAGCAAACAACCTAGGTATCCCAGTTTACGCTGTAGTTGATACTAACTCTAACCCAGACGGCGTTGACTTCGTTATCCCAGGTAACGACGATGCAATCCGTGCAGTACAGCTTTACCTAAACGCTGCTGCAGACGCGGTTAAAGAAGGTCGTAACAAAGACGTTGCTGCTGTAGCTGCTGAAAAAGATGGTTTTGTAGAAGCTGAATAATAGCGGCTCTGAATCACGCTTGGCTTAGCTAATATAGATTTTGAAATCTTTATTAAATGTAAGCTAAGTTATAGTTAGATCGGGGGCCTCATTTTGGCCCCTGATTTTTACCTTATTTTCGAATCAACCGAGGAATAGAGAATGGCAACTGTAACTGCTGCTCTAGTTAAAGAACTTCGCGAGCGCACTGGCGCTGGCATGATGGAATGTAAGAAAGCGCTTGTAGAAGCAAACGCTGACATCGAACTAGCAATTGAAAACATGCGTAAATCTGGCGCAGCGAAAGCAGCTAAGAAAGCTGGTAACGTTGCTGCTGAAGGCGCAATCATCATCAAAGAAGAGAACGGTGTAGCTGTTCTTCTTGAAGTTAACTGCCAAACTGACTTCGTAGCAAAAGATGCTAGCTTCACTGCGTTTGCAGAAGAAGTTGCAGCTGCAGCAGTAGCTTCTAAAGCTTCTGTAGAAGAGCTACAAGCACAGTTCGAAGAAACTCGCGTTGCTCTAGTTGCTAAAATCGGCGAAAACATCAACATCCGTCGCGTAGCTTACGTTGAAGGTGCTGCACTAGCTTCTTACCGTCACGGTGAGAAAATCGGTGTTGTTGTAGCTGGTGAAGGCGAAGCTGAAACTCTTAAGCACGTTGCTATGCACGTTGCTGCTTCTCGTCCTGAGTTTGTTAACCCAGAAGACGTACCAGCAGACGTAGTTGCTAAAGAGAAAGAAGTTCAAGTTGAAATCGCTATGAACGAAGGCAAGCCTCAAGAGATCGCTGAGAAAATGGTTATCGGCCGTATGAAGAAATTCACGGGCGAAATCTCTCTAACTGGTCAAGCTTTCATCATGGAACCTAAGAAAACTGTTGGCGAAATCCTTAAAGAAAAAGGCGCTGCAGTATCTAACTTCGTACGTCTAGAAGTTGGTGAAGGTATCGAGAAAGCTGCTGAAATGAGCTTCGCTGACGAAGTTGCAGCGGTACAAAAAGGTTAATCCTTAGCGTATTGTTTGAAAAAAGACCGTGGCAAATGCTGCGGTCTTTTTATGAATAGTGAACTATTTTTGAAGGCAACGTTAGTGGTTATGAATGCAAACTGACTTACTCAGTTTTTATCCATGACTGTTAATCATCAACTCTTTGGAAGGTAAACTCCATGACTACGAACCCTAAACCAGTGTATCAACGTATTCTGTTAAAACTTAGCGGTGAAGCGCTACAAGGCGAAGAAGGTTTTGGTATTGACCCAACGATCCTTGATCGTATGGCTCAAGAAGTAAAAGAATTGGTTGAACTAGGCGTTCAAGTTGGTGTTGTTATCGGTGGCGGTAACTTGTTCCGTGGTGCTGGTCTTGCTGAAGCTGGCATGAACCGCGTTGTTGGTGACCACATGGGTATGCTTGCAACGGTAATGAACGGCCTTGCAATGCGTGACGCTCTTCACCGTGCTTACGTAAACGCACGTGTAATGTCTGCAATCCCTCTTAAAGGTGTGTGTGACGACTACAACTGGGCAGATGCAATCAGCCAACTACGTCAAGGTCGCGTTGTGATCTTCTCTGCTGGTACTGGTAACCCATTCTTCACTACGGATTCTGCTGCATGTCTACGTGGTATCGAAATCGAAGCTGACGTAGTTCTAAAAGCGACAAAAGTAGATGGTGTATTTACTGCTGACCCAGTAGCAAACCCAGACGCAGAGTTGTATGATACGTTGTCTTACAACACGGTTCTTGATAAAGAACTTAAAGTAATGGACTTGGCTGCATTTACGCTAGCACGTGATCACAAAATGCCAATCCGTGTATTTAACATGAATAAACCAGGCGCACTACGTCGCGTGGTTATGGGTGAAACTGAAGGTACATTAATCAGCGACGCTGACTAATTTTTCGGGCTTACTGAGGTGTTGTACCTTGGTAAGCTTATCCTTATCACTCCAAATAAAAAGCTTTCTTGAAGAAAGAACATAATCAAGGTGAAATTGTGATTAACGAAATCAAAAAAGACGCTCAAGAGCGCATGGTAAAAAGTGTTGATGCACTAAAAAACAGCCTGCAAAAGATTCGTACAGGCCGTGCGCACCCGAGCCTACTTTCTGGTCTTACTGTTGAGTACTACGGTGCTCCAACGCCTTTGACTCAAGTAGCTAACGTTATCGCTGAAGATGCACGTACACTAGCTATTACAGTGTTTGATAAAACGCTGACTCCTCTAGTTGAAAAAGCAATCCTGACATCTGACCTAGGCCTAAACCCTATGTCTGCGGGTACAGTTATCCGTGTTCCACTTCCACCGCTAACGGAAGAGCGTCGTAAAGACCTAGTTAAAATCGTTCGTGGCGAAGCTGAAGGTGGCCGTGTTGCTATCCGTAACATCCGTCGTGACGCGAATGGCGATCTAAAAGCACTTCTTAAAGATAAAGAAATCTCTGAAGATGAAGATCGTAAAGCACAAGACGAAATTCAAAAGCTAACTGACGCTGCGGTTAAGAACGTAGACGAAGTTCTAGCTGTTAAAGAAAAAGAGTTGATGGAAGTTTAATTTTCCATATTCTTTTCTTTCCGGAAAAACGCTGTACTCACGGTGCAGCGTTTTTTTATGCTACTCTGTTCGACTATTAGAATTTGATTCACTCTTTTATGCATAATTCTCAAGCGTTCACAGACTCTCTTCCTAAACACATTGCTATCATTATGGATGGTAATGGTCGCTGGGCAAAAGCTCAGGGCAAGCCTCGCGTCTTTGGCCATAAAAACGGTGTTCAAGCCGTTCGTAAAACTATCTCTTCTGCAGCCAGACTTGGCATTAAAGCCGTTACTCTTTTTGCATTTAGTAGCGAAAACTGGCGTCGTCCTGAAGAAGAAGTCGGTATCTTGATGGAACTGTTTATTTCAGTGCTGTCGAGTGAAGTTAAAAAGCTTCATAAAAATAATCTACAACTTCGTGTTATTGGTGATAAAAGTCGTTTCAATGATCGACTACAAAAGAAGATAGAAGAAGCGGAAGCTTTGACTAGCACCAATACGGGTATGGTTATTAATATTGCAGCTAACTACGGCGGTAAGTGGGATATTCAGCAAGCAATGACCTCTATTGCTCAACAGGTAAAGTCTGGTGATATTAATGTAGATGACATTGATGAAGCTATGATTACACAGCACCTGACAATGGCAGATATTCCTGAAGTCGATCTACTTATCCGTACCAGTGGCGAATGCCGCATTAGTAATTTTATGCTTTGGCAGTTGGCTTACGCCGAAATGTATTTCACTGAACAATTCTGGCCAGACTTTAATGAAGACAGCTTAGTAGAAGCTGTGACTTGGTTTGTTAACCGTGAGCGTCGTTTTGGATGCACCGGTGAGCAAATTAAAGCTCTGATGGACAGTTAATAAGGATTTTTTGGTTTGAAACAACGAATTATTACGGCGTTGATTTTAGCTCCCCTAGTTATTCTAGGTATTTTCGAGTTATCACTTCCTACATTTATTCTTTCACTAGCGGTAATCTCGCTATTGGGTTTTTGGGAGTGGACTCAGTTTGTTGAAAGCAAATCGCGTTATTTAGCGTTGATTCCAACGGTTGTGGTAAGTGCTGCAAGTTTTGCTTTTATCCCTTTTGATGCATTTAGCCTTAATAACTTGTCTACTGCTCACTACGCCATTCTAACGATTGGCTCGATTTGGTGGGTAATCGCGAGTGGCATGGCGGTGACTTATCCTAAGTCTATGCCTGCATGGAAAGACTCTTCTCTTCTTCGTCACGCCTTTGGTGTGCTGACTCTGCTGCCATTCTTCTGGAGTGTGGTTATCCTGCGTGCTAACGGTATCGATGCTGATCCTTACCACGGTGCTAAACTGGTGATGTTTGTTTGCTTGCTTGTTTGGGCTGCAGATAGCGGCGCATACTTTTCAGGAAAGAGTGTTGGTAAGCGTAAAATGGCACCAGCGGTAAGCCCTAATAAGACGATTGAAGGTCTTATCGGTGGCATTATTACTGCGGTGATCGTGGCTTGGATCTTTGCTGACTTGTTTGACATCCAATTCACAAGCCCACTTCACATGATTGTTATTACCCTTGTGACCGTTGTTATTTCTGTTCTAGGTGACCTTGTTGAAAGCATGTTTAAGCGTGTTTCTGGGGTGAAAGACAGCAGTAATCTGATTCCTGGTCATGGTGGTATACTAGATAGAATAGATAGCTTAACGGCTGCATTCCCTGTCTTTGCTCTGCTTTATTTAGCATTCTAATAAAAAAGGGCAGTGATTCTGCCCTTTATTACATTTCTACGGTCATATGTGATGCGAAATCTAACTATCCTTGGCGCTACCGGCTCAATTGGTGCAAGTACACTAAAAGTCGTTGAGCAAAACCCAGATCTCTATTCGGTCGTGGCACTGGCTGCAGGCTCGAATGTTGAAAAGATGCTGGCGTTAGTTGAAAAGTGGCAACCAAGCTATGTTGCTATGGCTTGCTCTGATGCAGCGTCTCAACTGACTGAAGTGTTGTCCGTGAGTTCCCCTAACGTAAAAGTACTTTCAGGCACTGAAGGCATGTGTCAGGTTGCTTCTCTAGAGGAAGTGGACACGGTAATGGCCGCGATTGTTGGTGCCGCTGGTTTACTTCCTACTATGTCTGCGGTTAAAGCGGGCAAGCGTATCTTGCTTGCAAACAAAGAAGCTTTGGTGATGTCTGGGCAGTTGTTTATCGACGCCGTGGAAAAATACGGTGCAGAGCTGCTTCCTGTCGATAGCGAGCATAATGCTATTTTCCAATGCCTTCCGCAGAACGTACAAACTAACCTAGGCCGCTGTAACCTTGAAGAAAACGGCATTAACCATATTCTTCTGACTGGTTCTGGTGGTCCTTTCCGTTATACCGATGTGGCTGAACTCGAATCAGTGACTCCTGAACGCGCAATTGCACACCCTAACTGGTCTATGGGGCCTAAGATCTCTGTCGATTCTGCGACTATGATGAATAAAGGGCTAGAGTACATTGAAGCGAAATGGCTATTTAATGCTTCTCAGGAGCAGTTAAAGGTCATCATTCACCCGCAGTCTGTGATTCACTCGATGGTTCAGTACAAGGATGGCTCTGTGCTTGCTCAAATGGGCGAACCAGATATGGCAACGCCAATCGCTTTGACGATGTCTTACCCTAATCGTACCGAGGCGGGTGTTAAGCCTTTAGACTTTACTAAAGTGGGTGAGCTTACCTTCTTAGAACCAGATTTCAGTCGTTACCCGTGTTTGAGGTTAGCGATTGAAGCGTGCTACTTAGGTCAGCATGCGACAACAGCCATTAATGCAGCAAACGAGATCGCGGTCGATGCTTTCTTGAACAATCAGGTGAAGTTTACCGATATTGCTGTCATTAACGAACACGTTATGAGCAAAGTATGTGAACAACATAACTCTGAGGGTTTAGATAGCTTGGAAAGCCTTCTCGAGCTCGATAATATGTCTCGTCAAATAGCCATTCAATTTATTAAAGAGCAGCTAGCATGAGTGGAATTCTGTGGAACTTCGCATCTTTTATCGTAGCGCTTGGCATTCTGGTTGCTGTTCATGAGTTTGGACACTTCTGGGTCGCTCGTCGTTGTGGTGTGAAAGTTGAAAAATTCTCGATTGGTTTTGGTAAATCAATCTGGAGTAAAGTGGGCCGTGATGGTACTGAATACAGCTTGTCAGTGATTCCACTGGGCGGCTACGTTAAGATGCTCGATGGTCGTGTTGACGATCTTTCTGAAGATCAACAGCAATACGCTTTCGACAAGAAGCCGCTTTGGAAACGAACGGCGATTGTGGGTGCAGGCCCTGCATTCAACTTTATCTTTGCGGTGTTCGCGTATTGGTTAGTATTTTTGATTGGCGTACCCGCGGTTAAGCCCGTGATTGGTGAAGTCACTCCACAATCTATTGCTGCACAAGCCGGAATTGAAACTGGAATGGAACTTAAATCTATTTCAGGAATCAAAACCGCAGATTGGGAATCAGTCAATATGGGGTTGATATCGCACATTGGTGATCAATCCATGACAGTGACGGTTGCTTCTCAAGACGACATCGGCTTTGAGCAACAAATGACATTGGATATTTCAGACTGGTCGTTCAACCCAGAAACTGAATCTGCAATGACAACGCTGGGCTTTAGGCCGTATTCTCCAGAGATATCGACCGTACTGGCTCAAATCATTGATGATGGCGCTGCATACGATGCAGGTCTTGAAGCTGGCGATAAAATTGTTGAGATTAACGGGCAACCTATTGAACAGTGGCAGTCGGTTGTTGAGTTAATTCGTGCTAATCCAATGACATCATTGGACTTGGTCGTATTGCGAAATGGTGCCGAGCAGTCATTGGTTATGACACCAAAAAGTCGAGAGCTTTCTGATGGTTCGACAATCGGCTATGCAGGTATTGCTCCGGAAGTCGCAGAATGGCCAGAAGATTATCGCTTTGAGTTACAATTTGGTGTAATTGAGTCTGTAGGAAAAGCATTTGATAAAACAGGTCAAATCATTGGATTGACACTGACAATGCTTAAGAAGCTCATCGTTGGTGATGTTGGCTTAAACAACTTGAGTGGCCCTATTTCAATCGCTAAAGGTGCAGGTACAACCGCCGATTATGGTCTGGTTTACTTCTTGGGCTTTTTGGCTCTGATTAGTGTTAACTTAGGGATTATTAATTTGGTTCCGCTGCCTATGCTTGATGGCGGACATTTGCTGTTTTTCGCTATTGAGGCCGTTACTCGTAAACCGGTACCTGAGAAAGTTCAGGAAATGGGATACAGAGTGGGAGGGGCAATCCTCTTCTCATTGATGGCTCTGGCAATATTTAACGATTTTACTCGTCTGTGAATGGTTTCTCACAGGCATTGGTAGTAGCAAGGAATAATTAGAATAAGTATGGCGATTAAGCAAATTCTGTTCGCAAGTCTATTGGCCACTAGTGTGGCTGCGAACGGAGCACAAAACTTTGTAGTTCAAGATATCAAGATCGAAGGTTTACAGCGTGTTGCACTTGGTGCAGCTCTACTGAAAATGCCAGTACGTATTGGCGATGAAGTGGATGAAAGCGATGTGTCTGAGATCATTCGTGCATTGTATGCTTCGGGCAACTTTGAGGACGTTAAAGTACTTCGTGATGAAGGTGTATTGATTGTTCAAGTTCAAGAACGACCGACCATCGCAAGCATCTCATTCTCTGGTAATAAAGCGATTAAAGAAGAACAGCTTCAGCAGAACCTAGATGCGTCTGGTGTTCGTGAAGGTGAAGCCCTTGACCGTACTACGCTGAGTAACATTGAAAAAGGCCTTGAAGATTTTTACTACAGTGTTGGTAAGTACAACGCGACAGTAAAAGCGGTTGTGACACCTCTGCCACGTAACCGTTCTGACCTTAAGTTTGTGTTTACTGAGGGCGTATCCGCTAAGATTCAGCAAATCAACTTTATCGGTAATGAAGTCTTCTCTGACTCTGAACTGCTTAGTCGTTTCAATCTGAATGTTGATGTTGCATGGTGGAATTTCCTTGCGGATGAAAAATACCAAAAGCAAGTATTAGCCGGTGATATCGAAGCGCTGAAATCTTACTACCTTGACCGTGGTTACCTTAAGTTTAAGGTTGACTCTACGCAGGTGGCGATCTCTCCAGACAAAAAAGGTGTTTACATCACGCTTGGCCTCGATGAAGGCGAAGCCTACACCGTTAAAGATGTCTCTTTCCGTGGTGAATTAATCGGTCGTGAGGCTGACTTCGAAGCGTTAGTGCCATTCGAAGACGGCGATACGTACAACGGTTCTTCGGTAACGTCTTTGGAAGAGAACGTAAAACGAATTCTTGGTGAATCTGGCTACGCGTACCCACAAGTTCGCACGATTCCTGAATTTGACGATGAGACCAAAGAAGTGTCGTTGGTTATCAATGTAGAAGCGGGCAGCCGTATCTATGTTCGTGATATTCGATTCACGGGTAACAACTCAACGAAAGACGAAGTACTGCGTCGTGAAATGCGTCAAATGGAAGGCAGCTGGCTTAACTCTAAGTCCATTGATACCGGTAAGAGCCGTCTTAACCGTTTAGGTTTCTTTGAAACGGTTGATGTACAAACAGTGCGTGTTCCTGGCAGTGAAGACCAAGTTGATTTGGTTTACAACGTTAAGGAAGCGAACTCAGGCAGTATCAACTTTGGTGTTGGCTACGGTACTGAATCAGGTGTTAGTTTCCAAGTTGGTTTGCAACAAGATAACTTTGCAGGTTCAGGTAACCGTGTTGGCGTAAGTGCCATGATGAATGATTACCAAAAGAACGTGAGCTTAGACTACCGTGACCCATACTGGAACCTTGATGGTGTGAGCTTAGGCGGTAAGATCTTCTACAACGAATTTGAAGCCTCTGAAGCGGGCATCGTCGACTATACCAACCAAAGTTACGGTACCAGCCTAACATGGGGTTTCCCTATGGATGAGCTGAACCGTATCGAGTTTGGTGTGGGCTATACGCACAACAAGATCGGTAACGTACCGACTTATATCCAAGTTGAACAGTTCGCGAGAAGTATCGACCAATACGGTGACGAGCACATCTTAACCGATGACTTCGATATCAATATCTCTTGGACGCGTAACAATTTGAACCGTGGTTTCTTCCCAACTGAGGGTAACCACCAACGTGCTTTCGCTAAAATGACGGTACCAGGCTCTGATGCTCAGTACTTCAAAATGCAGTACGATGTAAAACATTACATCCCGCTGACTAAAAAGCATGAGTTCACACTATTGATGCGTGGCCGATTAGGCTATGGTAATGGTTATGGTCAAACAGATGGTAACGATAACTTGTTCCCATTCTACGAGAACTACTACGCAGGTGGTTTTACAACCCTACGTGGCTTTGGTTCTAACTCAGCTGGCCCGAAAGCCGTTTACGGAAGCAGCACAGGTAACAACCCAACCTATGATACCGCTACTGATGATTCAGTAGGTGGTAACGCGGTTGCTTTGGCAAGCTTAGAGTTAATTGTACCAACACCGTTTGCTTCTGATGAAGCGCGCAGCCAGATTCGTACCAGTGTCTTCTTCGACATGGCAAGTGTGTGGGACACAGAGTTCGTAGACCGTGGTGCACCGAATAGTGGTGGCCAGTACTACTACGATTACTCTGATCCAACAAATTACCGTTCATCTTATGGTGCAGCCCTTCAATGGATGTCACCGATGGGCCCACTGGTTTTCTCTCTAGCGAAACCAATTAAAGTTTACGAAGGTGATGATGAGGAATTCTTCACATTCACCATTGGTAGAACTTTCTAATATTTAAAGGACAATATTTTGAAAAATATGATTAAAGCAGCAGGTTTAGGCCTTGTAGTTCTTAGCTCTTCTTTCTTTGCAACAGCTGCTGAAGCTACGCAAAAAGTGGGTTATGTAAACACTGCACAAGTATTCCAGGCTCTACCTCAGCGTGAAGTTGTTCTTCAAAAAATGCAGGAAGAGTTCAAAGACAAAGCAGCTGAGCTACAGAGCATTCAAGCTGAAGCTAAAACGAAGATTGAAAAGCTTAAGCGTGATGGCGAGCTACTAGGTCCTGACGAAGTTGAGAAGCTACGTATCGAAGTAGGCCAACTAGACAGCAAGTACAAAATCAAAGCTCAAGCACTAGAAAAAGCAAGCCAACGTCGTGAAGCACAAGAGAAGCAGAAGCTATTCAAAGTGATTCAAGATGCTGTAACGAAAGTTGCAGAGAAAGAAGGCTACGACATGATCGTTGATATTCAAGCTCTGCAATACGGCAAGCCAGAATACAACATCTCTGAGAAAGTAATTAAAGCACTGAAATAAGTTTTATGAAGAACCTGACTTTAGCCGAATTGGCAACGATTACTGGGGGAGAGCTACACGGAGACGGTACGATTACCGTTTCAGCAGTCGCTCCGATGGATAAAGCGCAAGAAGGTAACATTACGTTCCTTTCTAACGTGAAGTACAGCAAGCACCTAGGTGACTGTAAAGCGTCCGCTATTATGGTTAAAGAGAGTGAGCGTCAACTGTGCAAGACTAACGTGATTGTGGTTAATGACCCTTATGTTGCTTTTGCTAAAGTTGCTCAAGCGCTTGATACTACTCCTGCTCCCGCAGCGGCTATTGCTGATTCTGCTTCAATCTCTAGCGAAGCAACCATTGGACAAAATGTGTCTATTGGTGCCAACGCAGTGATTGAGTCTGGTGTAGTACTTAGTGACGATGTGATCATCGGTGCTGGTTGCTTTATTGGTAAAAATACAAAAATTGGCACAGGCACAAAGCTGTGGGCTAACGTAAGTGTTTACCATGAAGTTGTGATTGGTGAAGGATGTCTGATCCAATCAAGTACTGTTATTGGCTCTGATGGCTTTGGCTATGCGAACGAGAAAGGTGAGTGGGTTAAGATCCCGCAAGTGGGTTCTGTTCGCATTGGTAACCGCGTAGAGATCGGTGCGTGTACCACGATCGACCGTGGTGCGTTAGATGACACGGTTATTGAAGACAACGTTATCATCGATAATCAAATGCAAATCGCACACAATGTTCACATCGGATATGGTTCTGCTCTTGCGGGTGGTACTATCATCGCAGGCAGCACGACGATAGGTAAGTACTGTATTATTGGTGGCGGCAGTGTGATTAATGGTCACATTGAAATCGTTGATGGCGTTACAATCACCGGTATGGGGATGGTAATGCGCAGCATCACTGAGAAAGGCATGTACTCTTCAGGTATTCCTTTACAGCCAAATAAAGATTGGCGTAAAACAGCAACGCGTGTTCATCGAATTGATGAAATGAACAAGCGTTTGAAAACCGTTGAAAAACTTATCGAGAAGAGCGCGGAATCATAATTCCAGCATTTCTAATAAAAGGCTCGCGTACAGCGAGTCTTTTTCGTTTATAATCCTTCTAATTAAATAAAGAATATATATAGGAATACGACTTTGACTACTGAACAGACAACGATGAACATTACTGAAATTCAGGAACTATTACCTCATCGCTACCCATTCTTAATGGTTGATCGTGTGACTAGCTTTGAAAAAGAAAAAACACTGACTGCGATTAAGAATGTCTCTGTTAACGAACCTCAGTTCACAGGCCACTTCCCACAACTTCCTGTATTCCCAGGCGTGTTGATCTTAGAAGCAATGGCACAAGCAACAGGCCTTCTAGCATTTAAATCTTTTGGTGCGCCTTCTGGCAACGAGCTTTACTACTTTGCAAGTGTTGATAAAGCAAAATTCCGTAAGCCAGTAGTACCTGGTGACCAACTGGTTATCGAAGTTGAATTCTTAAAAGAACGTCGTGGTATTGCATCGTTCAACGGTGTTGCTAAGGTTGACGGCGTAGTTGTATGTTCAGCTGAACTTAAATGTGCTCGTAGAGAGTTTTAATATGATTCATGAAACAGCGAAAATTCACCCGGCAGCAGTAATCGAAGGTGATGTAACTATCGGTGCTAACGTGACGGTTGGGCCTTTCACTTACATTGCTGGTAACGTGACCATTGGAGACGACACTGAAGTGATGTCGCACGTTGTGATCAAAGGTCACACAACCATTGGTAAAGAAAACCGTATCTTCCCACACGCTGTTATCGGTGAAGAAAACCAAGATAAGAAATACGGCGGCGAAGACACAACAGTTGTGATCGGTGATCGCAACGTAATTCGTGAAGCGGTTCAAATCCATCGTGGTACGGTTCAAGACAAAGCAACCACAGTGATTGGTGATGACAACTTACTTTGTGTTAATGCTCACGTAGCGCACGATGTTATTGTTGGTAACCACACTCACATTGGTAACAACGCTATTCTTGGCGGTCATGTAACGGTTGGCGACTACGCTGGTGTTATGGCACTTTCTGCGATTCACCCATTCTGCTCAATTGGTGCTTACGCATACATTGGTGGCTGTTCTGCAGTTGTTCAAGATGTACTGCCGTACGTGCTTGCACAGGGTAACCACGCGGCTCCATTCGGCCTTAACCTAGTAGGCTTGAAGCGTAACGGATTTGAGAAACCTGAAATTCGTGCACTACAGAAAGCGTACAAAGAGCTATACCGTTCAGGTAAAACACTTGAAGAAGCGAAAGCGGCTTTAGTGGAAATGGCAAAAGAGTTTACTTCGGTAGTTCCTATGCTTGAAATGCTAGAGAACTCTGAGCGCGGTATTATTCGTTAATACTCGATGTGGTTATGTACCAATCCGCGTAAGTATGACAATAATTACTTAATCAGATTGGTATAACAAAAAGATCGCTAATCATTAGGCGATCTTTTTTGTTTTAGGCAAGAAGGGAATTGGAAAACTATGGCACAGCAAGAAACAGCAACCAACAGCACGGACTTTGTTTCGAATGAACCACTGCGCGTAGGTATCGTTGTCGGAGAACTCTCTGGTGACACGCTTGGCGAAGGTTTTATCAAAGCAATCAAATCGCAGTACCCGAACGCTGAATTCGTGGGTATTGGCGGACCAAAAATGAAGGCGCTTGGTTGTGAGTCTCTTTTCGAGATGGAAGAGCTGGCTGTCATGGGCTTAGTTGAAGTACTTGGCCGTTTACCTCGCTTATTAAAAGTGAAAGCAGAGCTGGTAAAGTATTTCACTCAAAACCCGCCAGATGTGTTTGTGGGTATCGATGCGCCTGACTTCAACCTAAGACTTGAACTCGATCTTAAGAACGCCGGCATTAAAACGGTTCATTACGTGAGCCCTTCCGTGTGGGCTTGGCGTCCTAAACGTATCTTTAAAATCGACAAAGCAACCGACTTGGTTTTGGCCTTCCTGCCATTTGAGAAAGCGTTTTATGATAAATACAACGTTGCCTGTGAGTTTGTTGGTCACACGTTGGCAGACGCGATTCCTTTAGAGCCTAGTAAACAAGATGCTCGAGAGCTGTTAGGTCTTGATCAAGACAAGCAGTGGTTAGCCGTATTACCGGGTAGTCGTGGTGGTGAGATGGGTTTGATTGCTCAGCCATTTATCGAAACTTGCCAACGTATCAAGCAGAAGTATCCGGATATCAATTTTGTTGTTGCGCTCGTTAACGAGCAGCGTAAAAAGCAGTTTACTGAAATCTGGCAATCGACCGCACCTGAGCTTGAATTCACGTTAGTCGAAGATACGGCAACCAACGTGATTACCGCCGCTGATTCTGTGCTCTTGGCTTCAGGTACCGTGGCTCTTGAATGTATGTTGCTTAAACGCCCTATGGTGGTTGGTTACAAAGTAAATAAGCTGACGGGTTACATTGTTAAGAAGTTGGCGATCACTGAGTTTGTGTCACTGCCGAATATTTTGGCTGGTGAAGAGATCGTGAAAGAGCATATTCTTGAAGAGTGCCACCCAGACTTTTTGTTCCCGTCTGTCGATAAAATGCTATCAGCCGATAACAGTGCCTTGATCAAACGCTTTACCGAGATGCATCACTGGATCCGCAAAGACGCAGACAAACAAGCCGCTAACGCAGTATTGAAATTGATTGACCGACCTTTTGTTGAAGCATAAAGCGCTTATTTACAGAACATTAAGAGATTAGTTATGGCAGTAAAAGAAAAAAAAGAGCTTCCTCCATTTGAATACCCGCAAGGTTACCAGCTGTTTGCTGGCGTGGATGAAGTAGGGCGTGGCCCTTTGGTTGGCGACGTGGTGACCGCTGCGGTTATCCTTGATCCAAACAACCCAATCGAAGGCTTGAACGACTCAAAGAAATTGTCTGAGAAAAAGCGTCTTGCGTTACTTCCTGAAATCAAAGAGAAAGCTTTGGCGTGGTCTGTCGGTCGTTGTTCTCCACAAGAAATTGATGAGTTGAATATTCTGCAAGCGACGATGGTTGCTATGCAGCGAGCTATCGCGGGGTTGAGCGTTCAACCTGATATGGCGTTGATAGATGGAAACCGAGTCCCAGAACTGCCGATGGATGGTCTTGCGATTGTGAAGGGGGACTTGCGAGTGGCTGAAATCAGTGCGGCGTCTATTATCGCAAAAGTCGTTCGTGACCAAGAGATGGAAGATCTTGATAAACTTCATCCAGAGTTTGGTTTTGCTAAGCATAAAGGTTACCCGACCAAAGCGCATTTCGAAGCGATTGAAAAACATGGTGTAACCGAGCATTACCGAAAGAGCTTTAAGCCAGTAAAACGTATTCTTGGCATAGACTAGAGCTTTACGTTAACTAGAGCTTAGCATCGAATAAAGTTGCTAACTTGTATTAGAAAAAAATAGAATACATACAGTTGTAATCCTAGGCTCAAACCTAGAACTCAGGAAAAATAATGTCAGATCCAAAATTTGTTCACCTACGCGTACACAGTGACTTTTCGATGGTGGATGGCCTATCCAAGGTGCCACCATTAGTTAAAAAAGTCGCTGAAATGGGTATGCCTGCTCTAGCATTGACCGACTTTACCAACCTGTGTGGTTTGGTGAAGTTTTACGGTACTGCCCATGGGTGTGGGGTTAAACCTATTATTGGTGCTGACTTCTTGATGCAGTCTCCGGAATTCGGTGACGAGTTGACCAAGCTCACCGTTATCGCAACGGACAATAAAGGTTATAACAACCTAACGTTACTCATCTCAAAAGCCTACCTTCGTGGTCATGTTCAGCATCAGCCTGTTATTGATAAAGAGTGGCTAATTGAGAATGCAGAAGGCCTGATCATTCTATCGGGTGCGAAGGAAGGTGAGATCGGTAAAGCGTTACTGAAAGGTAACCGTGAACTGGTTGCAAGCAATGTCAAGTTTTACAAAACATACTTCCCTGATCGTTTTTACCTTGAGCTGATTCGTACCGGACGTCCGGATGAAGAGTCTTACCTGCACTTTGCGTTGGAACTGGCTGAGCAGGAAGACTTGCCTGTTGTTGCAACCAACGAAGTAGTATTCCTAACTGAAGACCTGTTTGATGCCCATGAAATCCGCGTGGCAATTCATGATGGTTTCACTATGGTCGATCCTCGTCGTCCTAAAAATTACAGCGCGCAACAGTATCTTCGTAGCGAAGAAGAGATGTGCGAGTTGTTCTCCGATATCCCTGAAGCACTTGAGAACAGTGTTGAGATTGCTAAGCGTTGTAATGTAACGGTTCGTCTGGGCGAGTACTTCCTGCCTAACTTCCCAACGGAAGGTTTGGCGATTGAAGACTTCTTGATCAAGAAATCTGAAGAAGGCCTTGAGCGACGTCTAGCGTTCCTATTCCCAGATGAAAAAGTGCGTGCTGAGCGCAGACCGGAATACGATGAGCGACTCAAGATTGAGCTCGAAGTTGTTAACAACATGGGTTTCCCAGGTTACTTCTTGATCGTAATGGAGTTCATCCAGTGGTCAAAAGACAACGATGTGCCAGTAGGTCCTGGCCGTGGTTCTGGTGCAGGTTCATTGGTGGCGTACGCGTTGGATATCACCGATCTTGATCCACTTGAATACGATCTACTGTTCGAACGTTTCTTGAACCCAGAACGTGTCTCGATGCCCGATTTTGATATCGACTTCTGTATGGATAAGCGTGACCAAGTTATTGATCACGTGGCTGAAATGTACGGTCGTGATGCCGTTTCTCAGATCATCACCTTTGGTACCATGGCGGCAAAAGCGGTAATCCGCGATGTAGGCCGTGTATTGGGCCACCCGTTTGGTTTCGTCGATCGAATTTCAAAGCTTGTACCGCCAGATCCGGGTATGACGCTAGAGAAAGCATTCCTTGCTGAACCTGCATTGCCAGAGCTTTACGATGGCGATGAAGAAGTTCGTGAGCTGATCGATAAGTGTCGCATCCTTGAAGGTTGTACGCGAAATGCCGGTAAGCACGCGGGCGGTGTTGTTATCTCACCCACCACGATCACCGATTTTGCGCCAATCTATGCCGATGCAGAAGGTAACTTCCCAGTAACGCAATTCGATAAGAATGACGTTGAAACCGCCGGTTTGGTTAAGTTCGACTTCTTGGGGCTGCGTACCCTGACCATCATCGATTGGGCGTTAGGCCTTGTAAACCCTCGCCTGAAGAAAGAAGGCAAAGAGCCGGTTCGTATCGAGTCGATTCCTCTTGATGACCAAGCGTCATTTAACCTATTACAAAATTCTGAAACCACCGCGGTATTCCAGCTGGAATCGCGTGGTATGAAAGACCTTATCAAACGTCTACAGCCCGACTGTTTTGAAGATATTATCGCATTGGTAGCCCTGTTCCGTCCGGGTCCTCTGCAATCAGGCATGGTAGATAACTTTATCGACCGTAAACACGGCCGTGAAGCGGTTTCTTACCCTGATGAAACGTGGCAACACGAATCGCTGAAAGAGACGCTAGAACCTACGTACGGCATCATCCTGTATCAAGAGCAGGTAATGCAAATCGCACAGATCCTTGCTGGCTATACGCTTGGTGGAGCGGATATGTTGCGTCGTGCGATGGGTAAGAAAAAGCCAGAAGAGATGGCAAAGCAGCGTGGTACCTTTAAAGAGGGGGCTGAAGCCAATGGTGTTGATGGCGAGCTGGCCATGAAGATCTTTGACTTGGTAGAGAAATTTGCGGGCTACGGCTTTAACAAATCTCACTCGGCCGCATACGCACTGGTTTCTTATCAAACGCTATGGCTGAAAACGCACTACCCAGCGGAATTTATGGCTGCGGTAATGACAGCGGATATGGATAACACCGAGAAGGTTATCGGCCTTGTTGATGAATGTTTCCGTATGAAGCTCAAGCTTTTACCACCAGATATCAACTCAGGTTTATACCGTTTCAATGTGGATGAAGATGGCGCGATTGTTTATGGCATCGGTGCGATCAAAGGGGTCGGTGAAGGCCCTATTGAAGCGATCATTGAAGCGCGAAATAAAGGCGGTTACTTTAAAGACTTATTCGACTTCTGTGCACGCCTTGATCTGAAGAAGGTCAACAAACGTGTTATCGAAAAGTTGATTCTATCCGGAGCCTTAGATAGATTAGGTCCTCACCGAGCGGCAATGATGGCATCTTTGAAAGATGCGGTGAAGGCGGCGAGTCAACATCATCATGCCGAGTCTTTTGGTCAATCTGATATGTTTGGCGTGTTGACCGACGCTCCGGAAGAGGTTGAACACAAGTATACCCAAGTGCCTAAATGGCCTGAGAAGGTTTGGCTTGAAGGTGAACGTGAAACGCTTGGTTTGTATTTAACGGGTCACCCGGTTAACGCTTACATCAAAGAGTTAGCGAAATACACTAGCTGTCGTTTGAAAGATGCCACGCCAACGCGTCGTGACCAATCACTAACAATTGCAGGCTTGGTGATTGCTGCGAGAGTGATGACGACGAAGCGCGGCACGCGAATTGGTTTGATGACACTTGATGACCGTTCGGGCCGAATGGAAGTGATGTTGTTCTCGGATGCGCTCGATCGCTACGCAGAATTGCTCGAAAAAGACAAAATTGTGGTCGTTTCCGGACAGGTCAGCTTTGATGATTTCAATGGCGGGCTTAAAATGTCCGCGCGCGAGGTCATGGACTTAGGAAGCGCCCGTGAGAAATATGCTCGTGGGGTGTCGATATCTATCGACCAATCCCAAATTAACGGTCAATTTTTTGAACGCTTTAGTCAAATCTTAGAACCTTATAGAGCCGGAACGGTCCCAGTCAATGTATACTACCAGCGTGCCGACGCTAGAGCGCGGTTAACATTGGGCACAGAATGGCGCGTGACGCCAAGTGATACATTACTAGACGAATTAAAACAGCTGCTTGGAAATAGCCAAGTAGAACTCGAATTTAACTAAAATTTAGCTTCGCGAATGCGGAGCTGAATCAACAAGGATTCATAGATGAGCCTGAACTTTCTAGAATTTGAAAAGCCTATCGCTGAACTTGAAGCAAAAATCGAAGCGCTACGTGACGTTTCGCGTCACGGTGGTGACACAGCGGTAGATCTAGACAAAGAAATCGAACAACTAGAGAAAAAAAGCTTAGAGCTTAAACAGAAAATCTTTAGTGACTTAGGTGCATGGCAGGTAGCTCAACTTGCTCGTCACCCTCAACGTCCTTACACCAAAGATTACCTGGAGCATGCATTCACAGAGTTTGAAGAGATGGCGGGCGATCGCGCTTACGCTGACGACAAAGCTATTGTGGGTGGTATGGCTCGTCTAAATGGCCGTCCTGTTATGGTTATTGGTCACCAGAAAGGTCGTGAGACTAAAGAGAAAGTGATCCGTAACTTTGGTATGCCAAAGCCAGAAGGTTACCGTAAGGCGCTACGTCTAATGGAAACTGCTGAGCGTTTCAACATGCCTATTATTACTTTCATCGACACAGCGGGCGCATACCCAGGTGTTGGTGCTGAAGAGCGTGGTCAATCTGAAGCTATCGCTAAAAACCTAAAAGTGATGGCTGGCCTTTCAGTTCCTGTTATCTGTAACGTTGTGGGTGAAGGCGGTTCTGGTGGTGCACTAGCGATTGGTGTTGGTGACTACGTGAACATGCTTCAGTACTCTACGTACTCAGTAATCTCTCCAGAAGGTTGTGCTTCAATCTTATGGCGCGATTCAGATAAAGCACCACAAGCAGCTGAAGCGATGGGCCTGATTGCTCCTCGTCTTAAAGAGCTTGAGCTTATCGACGAAATCATTCCTGAGCCTCTAGGTGGCGCGCACCGCGACCCTGCACAAACCGCTCAAAACATGAAAGACATGTTAGTTAAACAGCTAGAAGAGCTAGAGCAGTTTGATAACGAAACGCTGCTTGAGCGTCGTTACCAGCGTCTAATGAGCTACGGCTACTGCTGATAACTTGCCTTAGCGATAAGGCTAGCTATACGAACAAATGATGAAAGGGTTGGACTCAGTGCCAACCCTTTTTTATTATTAAAACATTATCCCTTAAAACACGATCTCTTGGTTTATTAGCCTCATGACACACTTAATTGATACCTTCACATCTGTACTTGATCAAAGCGCGCTTAAGCCTTGTCGGTTGATCGTCGCTTTCAGTGGTGGTGTCGATTCACGAGTGTTGTTGGAGTTGGCTGCCCAATTCGCTAAGTCCCATCACATCGATTGCTGTGCGGTACATGTTCACCACGGCTTAAGCAACAATGCTGATTATTGGGCAGAGCAGTGCAAAACATGGTGTGATGCTTTGTCGGTATCCTTGTTCATTGAACGAGTCTCGCTAGATATTAGCCGTGGAGAAAGCGTTGAAAAGCTGGCTCGAGACGCGCGATACCAAGCCCTTAAAAAGCATATTAGACAAGGTGATGTGTTAGTGACAGGCCAGCACATCGATGACCAAGTCGAGACCTTCTTGTTAGCTCTTAAGCGTGGCAGTGGTCCGAAAGGGCTCTCTTCAATGGCGAAAGTGATGCCATTTTCAGGTGCTCATATCGTTCGCCCACTGCTGTCGGTGACGAGAACGGATATTGAAGTGGCGGCGCGCGATATGGCTTTAACTTGGGTAGAAGATGAGAGTAATCAAGACGTTCGCTTTGACCGTAATTTTATTCGTCATCAAGTCACTCCGACACTGACCGAGCGTTGGCCTAGTTTTCGAGAATCGGTCAGTCGTAGTGCTCAGCTATGTGCAGAGCAAGAGTTACTGTTGGATGAGTTGTTAGAATCTCACTTACAACAAGCTTTGACTGAGAAGCACAGCTTAAGTATTGAGGTATTATCTCAGTACTCTGATTTACTGCGTGCACGCTTATTAAGAATGTGGCTGAGCCGCTGTAATCAACCGATGCCGAGCCAAAAGCAGCTCAAACTTATATGGGATGAGGTGGCATGTGCTCAGGCGGACGCCAATCCTAAGTTAGTGTTGAATGAGGTTGAGGTTAGACGTTTTAATCATCAGCTCTATGTCGTCAAAGAGACCAAAGACTTGTCGAACTGGCAAAGCGATATCTCGATGGAAGAGAGCTTAGTTCTGCCTGATGGTTTAGGGGAGCTAAACTTAACTTCAGCGGCGAGTGATGGTGTGTCTAACCACCGTGATGTGCAACGTTTACGTTTTAGTCTCAACACAGCGAGCAGAACATTGCGAGTGATCTTTAACCCTGAGGGATTGTCAGCACACCCTGTTGGGCGCGGTCATAGCAGGAAGCTGAAGAAGTTGTTTCAAGAGTACCAAGTACCCAGTTGGTTAAGACGCAGAACGCCGATATTAATGGATGGCGATCGAGTGATCGCTGTTTTAGGCTTATTCGTAGATAAAAACTACGAAGGTCAAGATTGTGAAGCGCTTTGGAGCAAGTAGAAAAAGTTTATGTCACAATTCACCGTCACTTTAATAAAAATAATTAATGGAATATGCAATGAAGAAAATTACACTAGGATTAGTTCTTGGATTTGGACTATTGAGTGGTAACGCTCTGGCGGCTGATGTTGCTGCGGGTCAAGCTAAAGCAGCAATCTGTGCGGCATGTCATGGTGCAGACGGTATCGCAGTGATCCCTGGCTATCCAAACCTTAAAGGTCAAAACGAGCAATACATCGCTTCATCAATTAACGCATATAAGAACGGCCAGCGTACCGGCGGTTTGGCCGCTGTAATGCAGGCTCAAGCTTCAATGCTGAATGATGCAGATATTGCTAATCTAGCCGCTTACTACGCAAGCCTTAAGTAAAACCTTCTTAAAGCGCTGATTAAACAAGATGATAAATTTCGAGCCAGAGCTTTAAAGCTCTGGCTTTTTTCATTGAATGTTTACTATAGCTAACCGATAATGAGCCATTCGCACAGTTTAAGGGATGAACATGAAAAAGATTGAAGCCATTATCAAGCCATTCAAACTTGATGATGTACGTGAAGCACTTGCAGAAGTGGGTATTACGGGTATGACAGTATCTGAAGTGAAAGGCTTTGGACGTCAGAAAGGTCATACTGAGCTATACCGCGGCGCAGAGTACATGGTCGACTTTTTACCTAAAGTGAAATTGGAAATTGTTGTGACCGACGAAGTGGCTGACCAATGTGTTGATACCATCATCGAGACGGCTCAAACAGGTAAAATTGGTGACGGTAAGATCTTCATTACTGAAGTTGAACGTGTGGTACGTATTCGTACTGGCGAAGAAGACGAAGACGCCGTATAAAAAAACTATTACCCTAAAAGGAGCGTTTATCGCTCCTTTTTCATCTCTGGTAGGGTGCTGTATGTTTAAGAAAACCATCATTGTTATCACGTTATTGATAACGCTTGCTGTCGTTAGTTTTCATTTTATCTTCGTGATCCCGAATAAACCCAACCTGATCATTTCCTCTCAAAGTACCAGTAACGACATCTACAGTTGCTACCAAAACTCTGCACCGAAAGCGATTGATGTGTCTGATGGCTTAGACATTACGGTGTGGAATATCTACAAGCAAAACCGCAGTAATTGGCAGAGTGAGTTAAATAAGCTGTCGGCAGGTAGCGATTTAGTCTTGCTGCAAGAAGCTAGTATGACAGGAGGACTTCGCCAATGGGTAATGAGCGGACAGTGGGGAAGCACACGTGTTAATGCGTTTGAGGCCTTTGATCAAAGTGCTGGGGTACTCAACCTAGCAACCCATTTACCGATTGAAGCGTGTGCTTATACTCATGAAGAACCTTGGCTTCAACTGCCTAAATCGGCGCTTTGGTCGCGTTACCAACTAAACAATGGCGAAGAGCTGGCTGTGATTAATATCCACGCTGTGAACTTTACCTTTGGTACGGAAGATTACGAGGCTCAGCTCAAGAGCTTAACTGACAATCTGCAAAAGTATCGTGGGCCGGTTATTTTTGCTGGGGACTTTAATAGCTGGAGTGAAGCTCGCTTTGCTGTATTGAAAGATGCGTTGGAGAAGGTTGGTTTGACGGAAGTTGCCTTTGAGCCAGATAACAGAACTCAGTTCATTACAGGACTGGTGCTCGACCATGTGTTCTATCGAGGGCTAGAGGTAGAAAAAGCAAAAGCGCCCATTACGGACGCTTCTGATCATAATCCTATGCGAGTGACCTTTAAGGCTAAATAGTGATTAGCTATTAGTCATTGGAACTTAACCATTCGCACGGTGGTTACCTTGGGAAATCTAACGGAACAATAGGCTAGAGAGTCTTCGCTAGCCTTATCTCTTCTACTTAAAAGATTAAAATGTAGAGCGCCCAGATTAGGTAGTAGCCAACCCATGGTAAGCCTGAAATCACAAGCGCTTGCCCGCGTTCAAACTCAGTCCACGTTAATACCGCAGCATAACCTAGCACGATGTACCATGGCAGAAGTAGTGGTAATGAGCTAGCAAACTGTGACCAATCATTAGTTAGCGGTAACTTGATCAAGCCATTTAAGCTGTTCAAGTCGGCAGCGTAGTTCATCACATGTCCATGCTTGAGTATCAGGCTTGCGTAGCTTGCTACATCACCTAAAACAGCTGGGAATATAACAACCGATGCCGCTGCAAACCATCGCCAAAAGCTGTGCTGATGTTGGCTTGGCTTGGTTGCTAGGTTAAACCAGAATGCCAATAGAACGATGGTTAATGTTCGGCCAAATACGTCGCTGATGATTTCACTTGCGAGTAAGGTATTGCTGTCAAGTAACGCCAATTGGTCAGGGTTCGTTTGAGCCAGTTGCTGCGAGAGCTCTGCACTTAACCATGCAAAATCTACATTCGAAAAATAAGCACCCCAAAACAAAAATGGGCTGAGCATTAATACGACGTAGGGTTGCCATCCCCAAGCACTTCGTTGATAAAGCGCTAAGAAACAAGCTGTTGGCGAACGGAATATATCCAACAGCATGACGAGTGGGTTACTTGACGGGTTCATACACTTACCTTAGTTACATCAACATACAGCTTCAGTTTTTGTCCTGGCTGTAGGTATTTTTTGTTCTGCAAAGTGTTCCATTTTACAACATCTGTACTTTTTACTTTGAACTTTGATGCAATACCGCTGACTGTGTCACCTGATCTTACGTTATAAAAGATCGTACGAATGATGGCGCCGTCTGAGCCGTTCTTCCAAATGACCAGTTCTTGACCAACTCTAAGCGTGTCGCGTGGTCCCATGCCATTCCACTTAGCCAGTGATTGATGAGAGACCTTATTTGCGCGTGCAATCGTCCATAGGCTGTCACCACTTCTTACAGTATGGCTGAGCTTATATTGACCACGACTCTTCGACTGTGTGCTTGCTAGGCGGTTTGAGGCGCTTAGGGCGTATGTCTTGTCGTCTTTGGTGGATGTTGGGATAAGTAAGTGCTGGCCAATACGAATATTGTTGTTGCTCAAACCGTTTGCAGAGCGGATCACTTTGCTGGTGGTGTTATATTTGCTTGCCAGTACGCTAATGCTGTCACCAGATTGAACCTTGTAACGCACCAACTTCATGCCTTTGCCTTTATTGGCAGCGACTTCTTTGTTGAATTTCTCAACTGAATCTAAAGGAAGTAATAGTTGTTGGTGTTTCTCTGGTGCCGTTGCCCATTGGTTGTAAGCCGGGTTGTAACCTTGAAGTTCTTTGACAGGAATGCCTGCGTAGTTCGCAGCAATGGCTAAATCAAGCTGTTCTTCAGGGTTAACCAGAGTCAGCACTGGCTTATTCGGGATCGCCGGAATATCGATGCCATACTTTTCTTGGTTGGCAATGACATCTGCTAGAGCAAGCAGTTTAGGTACATAGCTGCTGGTCTCTTTTGGTAAGTCCAAAGAGAAAAAGTCGATTGGCTTGCCAAGCTTCTTGTTCTTGCGGATTGCGCTGTTTACTCGACCACCACCACTGTTATAGGCAGCAATCGCATGATTCCAGTCGCCATCGAAACGTCGGTTAAGATCTGAGAGGAAGTCCAATGCGGCGTCGGTAGAGGCGGCAACATCGCGGCGGCCGTCATACCAAAAGTTCTGTTCAAGCCCGTAGTCTTTGCCAGTGCCTGAAATGAATTGCCATAGACCAGCAGCACTGCCATGAGAGTAGGCAAACGCATCGAAAGAGCTTTCTACAACGGGTAGTAGTGCCAATTCTAGTGGTAAGCCTTTTTCTTCAATCTTAGTCGTGATCAGATACAAGAAAGGTTCAGCACGCTTTGATACTGTTTTTAGATGACTCGGGTGCTTGAGATACCAAGTTCGGTAGTAGTCGACCTTCTTTTGGTCTGGCACTTCCATTTCAAGTTGCATCGCAATGCGTTTCCAAACATCTTCTTGTGTTTGTGGAGTAACGACTGGAGCTTCAACTTTTGGTTCTTCTTTGGTCGCTTCTGATGAAACGTTCGCTTGAGAAACTTCTTTAGTAGGAGATGTGTTGGTTTGCTCGGAAGCTTGGTCTGGATTCTCTGACTGAGTTAATTGGCAACCAGAAAGTAGTAATACCAAAGCCCAGCTGTACTTAACTCGCATGTTACAGCCTTTTTAATAAACGGCCGATGATAATACTTGCCACCCCCTATGAGTGACAAGTCTGTATTTGTTAAAATTCGTTCTTCCACGCACGTAAAGCGGTGAATACTGATAGAGGATCGGTCTGCTCTGTACGATTAGATACTGATTTGACTACACTTGGTTCGGTGTAACGCAGGAAGGGGTTCACAAACTTCTCTTGTCTCAAATTTGTGGGGATGGTCGACTTATTTTGAGCGCGAAGTCGGTTCACTTGGTCGCGATATTGCTGCAAATGTTGGTTATCAGGCTCTACGGCTAATGCGAAAGCGATATTGGCTGCAGTGTACTCATGTGCACAATAAACTTCGGTTTCTTGAGGCAGAGCCGTGATCTTATTCAGTGCATCGAACATCTGTTGTGGTGTGCCTTCCATGATTCGGCCACAGCCCGCAGAGAACAACACATCACCACAAAACAGTTTGGCATCGCCCACATAACCAATATGACCCGCAGTATGGCCACTGAGCCCTAGGACGAGGAATACTTCGCCAAACAGTTCTAATTGATCACCATCATCGACCGGATGAGTTAAGGTAGGGATAGGTTCATTCCTTGGACCGACAACATCCACGCCGGGAAATTGTCTAACGAGTTCTGGAACACCACCAATGTGATCGTGGTGGTGGTGTGTAATCAAGATTGCATCTAAAGTTAGCTCATGGTGTGCCAAGTACTCTAATACTGGAGCCGCATCACCAGGGTCGACGACAGCACAACGGCGATCGCTATTTTGAATCAGCCAGATGTAATTGTCGTTAAATGCAGGTATGCTTTTGATATGTAACATTATTGGTTCTCCAGTCACTATTAGTGCGACAGAATAAGTGAGACAGATTATTGATGAAGCCAGCACGTAGCAGAAAGAAGTTTGAACGTCCTTACACTTGGGCGCAATTGCACAATGGGGACTGGTTGAGAGAATCTATTCAAACTCGACTCGATGAGTGGTGCCCAAAGCTATTTGGTTACCATATGCTCAAGCTCGGTGGCCTCAGTAGTGAGATTTCTAGCTGCACATGCAACATTCAACATCAAGTAAACCTAGATATCCAGAACCCATTACATAATGTGATAGCGGATGGCTATAATTTACCCTTTTTGGAGAAAAGCTTTGATGTTGTAGTACTGAGTCATCAGCTAGATTATAGCAATGACCCGCATCGCTTATTGAGAGAAGTCGATCGAGTGATGATGGACGATGGCTATATCATTATCACGGGCTTCAACCCAATCAGTGTCACTGGGCTTGCCAGTTTGATGCCTTGGCGAAAGAACAGCTTGCCTTGGAGTGGGCGTATGTACACGCCAAGTCGAATTAAAGACTGGTTAGGTGTACTTAACTATGAAGTAATTCATTGTGACACCTACGCGCTGTTTCCGATGAGTAAGTATCAAGCGATGTGGACGTGGTTGGAGAACAGCTTAGGTGGTTGTGCATCCTTCGCCGGAAGCCAATACTTTATTGTTGCTCGTAAGCGTACTTACCCGCTAAAACCCATCAAACCACATTGGCACCTTAAGCGACGTTTCTCGCCTGTTGGGGCAAGTTTTAGAACCAATACGCGCCGTACAATGGATTCAGCCAAAGCGTCATATGCGCTAAAAACAGAAAAAGCCGATTAGTTGTCGGCTTTTCATCTATCAATTCGATTGAGAAATTGTCAATTAGTTTAAGAAATTATAAATCGCTTTCTGAAATGTGCGTCTAATTAAAAAGACGATTAGCTTGGTTGATAGCCCGTATCTTCTAGAGTCGGATTCTCCGCTGCATTTCGCGCTAAATCATCACACATTTCGTTTTCTCTGTGTCCCGCGTGTCCTTTTACCCAGCGCCAATCAACGCTATGGCGAGCGGTTTCTTTATCGAGCCTTTGCCACAGATCGGCATTTTTAACCGGTTTCTTGTCGGCTGTTTTCCAGTCACGCTTTTTCCAGTTATGAATCCACTGTGTGATGCCTTGACGCACGTATTGGCTATCTGTGGTCAGAATCACAGAGCAAGGTTCTTTGAGGGCTTGGAGAGCAACGACAGCGGCGAGCATTTCCATACGGTTATTGGTTGTTAGCGTGAAACCTTCTGCTAGCGTCTTCTCGACTTTTTTGTAGCGAAGTACGATGCCATAGCCGCCGGGACCAGGGTTGCCTAAACAAGAACCATCAGTGAAAATTTCAACTTGTTTCGTCATGATTTGATACTATTACCTCAAGCACATTATCGGCATAGTCTGACACAGTTATCCTTATGAATACCAGTAGCACTCCAGAACAAAGCACGAACGAAAAAAACAGTTCGAACGAAAATAAGCGCATTGTTGTACTCGATACCGAAACCACCGGTATGAATACAGAAGGTGGCCCTCACTATATGGGTCACCGCATCGTTGAAATTGGTGCAGTAGAGATCATCAACCGTAGGCTGACCGGGCGTCATTTCCACGTCTACATCAAGCCCGATCGTGCGATTCAAGAAGAGGCGATTGGCGTTCACGGTATTACCGATGAATTCTTGATTGATAAGCCTGAATACCAAGACATTCATAAAGAGTTTCTCGACTTTATCAAAGGTGCGGAGCTGGTGGCTCATAACGCGCCCTTCGATACGGGCTTCATGGACTATGAGTTTGAGAAGCTCAACCCAGCGATAGGTAAAACGGATGACTACTGTAAAGTTACCGATACCTTGGCAATGGCGAAGAAGATATTCCCAGGTAAAAGAAACAACCTAGATATCTTATGTGACCGTTACGGTATCGATAACTCGCACCGTACTCTCCACGGCGCATTGCTCGATGCGGAGATCCTAGCCGACGTCTACTTATTGATGACGGGTGGTCAAACTTCGCTGCAATTTAACGCTGGTCAACAGGAAGGCGAAGCCGAAAGCATACGAAGAGTACAAAGTGGTCGAAAATCCCTAAAGGTTTTACGAGCTACGGCCGATGAAGTAGAAGCGCATCAAAGTCGTTTAGATCTCGTCGAGAAAAGCGGAAGCTGCCTCTGGCGTCAGTAGGGAGAAAGTATGTTAAGGGTATTGGCTACCGGTTGCTTATTGCTGTTAAGTTTTGGCTTACATGCAGCAACAGAATCCGTTATGAGTTTATTGGACAACCGTTTTAGAGTTGATCCCAGTATTGAACAAGTCACCTTTGTGATTTATCGAGCCGATAACTCTAAACCTGTCGTTTTGGTTCGCCCTGATGGCAAGAAATACTACTCTTGGCGCAATGCTGATAATGTCCGTTGGTACGAAGAATCGTCCATGGACATTATCTCTATCGACAATCCGATGCCCGGCCCTTGGCAAGCGATAGGTAAAGTTTCCCCTAAGAACAATATCAAGCTGCTGTCTCATCTTGTTTTGGATGCTAATGAGTTCCCAGATAAGTTGTATCAAACAGAGCGCATCAAATTTACCGCTCGACTGACTTCTGATGGCAAGCCGCTGGTGCTGCGCGATTTTCTCGATCGCGTGAAGCTTAAGGTTACCTTTACTAAGTTTGTTGAAAACGAAGAGTCTTTGGTGAGAGAAGCGCGCCCGGTGCCGGTTGTGATGGGCGAGTTTGCCGATGATGGCGCTGATCTTGATGAAAAGGCCGGAGATGGTGTGTTCACTGTCTCTTTGCCAATTGATATCGAGCCCGGTAAATACCGAGCGCGTATTACCTCTGGTAATGGCGTGTTCCTGCGAGCGCAAGAGCAAGAAGTCTTGGTTTACCCAACACCGATCACTAGCACCTTCATTCAATCACGAAAAGAGGGTTTACCTCATACTATTGTGGTGTCTGGTGAACAGGGGATGATCGCACCGAGCTCGTTAGCGGTTCATGTTGAGCACAAGGCTCCTGATGAATATGTGATGTACAAGCAGGGGCAAGCTGAAGTCGACGCAATGAAAGTCGCTTTAGAGGTGCCTTATAATGGCGATTTAGGAATTTATAATTGGTCAGGGATGGTTTATGCCACTGATGCTTCAAGTCAGCGCCCGCTGATTTTTCCAATTACCGAGCAGTCGTACAGCGTTGTTGAAGATATCGACTTAGCAGAGTCACGACGTCTTCAAGAAGAAGCGCTTACTGAACAGAAGCGTATCGCAACAGAGTTGATGATCCTTCAAAAACGTGAAGATGACAGACAGCGCAGTATGATCATTATTGCGGTGGGTAATGTGGTCGCTATTCTATTGGGCTTATTGATTTGGTTTGTGGTTCGTAAGGTCAAGGCGAAGAAAAAAGCGTTACCTGAGATGCAGCTCAAGGCGCCCAAGTAACTCGCTTAGATGATTAGATTGTCTAGAGAGAATAAGCTGCTAGATAAAGCATTGGAATTTGTGGCAACGAAATCATGAACAAAAAAACGGGACTCATAGTAGTCCCGTTTTTGTTTCTTTTTCTGGCCTTAAGCGACGTTATCAATCGATTGGTCTGGGTACTGAGATTTTGCTGCAAGCTTCTCTGGTGAGAAGTCATCCACGTTAATCGTGTACAGTCTATGTTCCTCAGCGCTAATCAGAAGATTTGCTTCGTCTTGCGTTAAGATACCTTTCTCAAGTCCCAACTGAGCAACAAGATCAAGTCGTAAGAAGGCACGTTTTTGATGTGTCTCTTTGCAGACTTTGTCGAACAGAGGTTCAGCTTGAAGAATCACTTCTAGCGCTTTTTCAATCTTACCTACTGGGTTGTATTCCGTCGCTTCTAGGTATTGGCCGCGACCTATACGAGAGCGTGTTTCGCTTGGTGTTTGTAGAATGTGCGCAACTTTGCTATCGAGCTTGTCGTTTGGAGCACGACGGATACGACCAAATGGCATTAGCACAACACGAAGCAGACGACCAATCACAGGGTTAGGGAAGTTCGCTAAGAATTCATCAATCGCCACTTCAGTCTGACGTAAGCTATCTTGCATCCCCCAATGTACTAACGGTAGATCTTCAGCGTGGCTGCCTTCACTTTCAAAGCGCTTCAACGTTGCTGAACCGAGGTAAAGTTGACTTAAGATATCACCCAGTCTTGCTGATAAACGTTCTCTACGCTTCAGTGATCCGCCTAGAACTGCCATTGAAATATCAGACAGTAGCGCTAGGTTTGCACTGTAGCGGTTTAGCTGTTGGTAGTAACGCTGTGTCTGTTTATCTGTTTTATTTGAAGGTGTTGGCGCATCAGAACCACGACCATCGGTTAAACCAAACCACAAGCTGCGGACTAGGTTGCTCATCGTAAAGCTAACGTGCCCTGCTAACGCTGAATCAAACTTATCAAGCGCATCGCTGCTTTCAGAATAAGCCGCTTCCATTTCGTTCAGTACGTAAGGGTGACAGCGAATCGCACCTTGACCATAGATGATCATTGAACGAGTCAGGATGTTTGCGCCTTCAACCGTAATCGCGATAGGCGAGCCTTGGTAGCCACGAGCTAGGAAGTTCGATGGGCCTAAACAAATGCCTTTACCACCGACGATATCCATCGCATCAATGATGCTGCGCTGGCCACGGTGAGTACAGTGGTACTTAACGATTGCAGAGATAACCGAAGGCTTTTCACCAAGGTCGATGCCCGCAACGGTTAGGTTACTTGCAGCGTCCATTACATAAGCGTTACCTGCAAGGCGTGCAAGTGGCTCTTCAACCCCTTCCATGCGGCCAATAGGCTGTTTGAACTGACGGCGGATACGAGCGTAAGCGCCAGTTGCAAGCGCGGCAGACTTAATGCCACCGGTTGAGTTTGAAGGTAGTGTGATACCACGACCAACCGACAGACACTCAACCAGCATACGCCAGCCTTGACCGGCCATTTTCTGGCCACCAATGATGAAATCGATAGGGACGAAGATATCGTCGCCTTGCGTCGGGCCATTTTGGAAAGGTACGTTTAGTGGGAAGTGGCGGTTGCCAATCTCTACGCCTTTTAAATCCGTTGGGATAAGCGCACAAGTGATACCAAGATCTTTTTGGTCACCAAGCAGGCCATCCGGGTCACGAAGTTTAAAAGCTAAGCCTAATACCGTCGCGACAGGCGCGAGAGTGATGTAACGCTTGTTCCAAGTTAGGCGCATGCCGAGTACTTCTTCGCCTTGCCAGTCGCCTTTACAAACCACACCGTAATCTGGAATAGAGCCAGCGTCTGAGCCAGCTTCTGGGCTAGTTAGTGCGAAACAAGGGATCTCTTTACCTTCCGCTAGGCGAGGCAGGTAGTGGTTTCTTTGTTCTTCTGTACCGTAGTGTTGTAAAAGCTCACCAGGGCCTAATGAGTTAGGTACGCCAACCGTCGATGACAATACACTAGAAACGCCTGTTAGCTTCTGTAGAACCAAAGATTGAGCGTAAGCTGAGAACTCTAAGCCGCCGTATTTTTTCTTGATGATCATGGCGAAGAATTTATGGTCTTTCAGGTATTGCCATACTTCTGGTGGCAAATCAGCAAGCTCATGAGTGACTTGGTAATCATTGACCATTTCACACACGATATTTACTGGACCATCTAAAAACGCTTGCTCAGCTTCAGAGAGTTTCGGGTCAGCAATGTTCTGAAGTTTCTTCCATTCAGGTTTGCCTTTGAACAGCTCTGCTTCCCACCATACTGTGCCGGCTTCTAGTGCTTCTTTTTCTGTCTGAGACATAGCCGGTAGAACTTTCTTAAATAAAGAGAGTGCTTTTTGGCTGATCAGTGTCTGACGAATGGTCGGTACAGCAAAGATCGCAACGGCTAATAGATAGCAAAGCCAGCCGGTAACAGCCACGCCGCCAAGCAGTGTTAATGCTACCATTGCGCCGGTTAATACAACTAATGCACGTACCAGACTAACTCTATGGTAAAGACAGACGCCTAAGATGGCGGTCATGCCGAGTAGGGAGAGCAATATGTTCATGATCGATTTCCTTTTCAGAGATCACTTATTGTTATTAAGTTTTAGGTAAGAGGTCTAACCAGTCAAGTGTAAACAAAATATTAAATATTTGTAAAACTCCAAGGTGAGTAAAAAGTGATCTCAATAGAGTTAAAGTTCTAATTGTGAGAGGTTGGTGGCGAATATTTGGACGGATTTACAACGACAAGTTAATTAAGGTGGCAATCTTTGGGCTTAAGTGTCGACACTATTTCATGTTTGTGGGTAAACTCAGCTATAAAGAGGGGAAAACCCTCAGTTCTCATTTCACGCACTTTAAGCTGCGTCAAAAAAAATAAGAGATAAGTCTTATGTACCAAGACCTAATCAAAAGTGAATTAAACGAAGCTGCTGACGTTCTGAATAAGTTCCTGAGTGATGACCATAACATCGCTCAAATTGAAGCGGCGGCAAAACTGATTGCTGACTCATTCAAGCAAGAGGGCAAAGTGCTTTCTTGTGGCAACGGTGGTTCACACTGTGATGCAATGCACTTCGCGGAAGAGCTTACAGGCCGATACCGTGAAAACCGTCCAGGTTACGCTGGCATTGCGATTTCAGACCCTAGCCACTTATCTTGTGTGAGTAATGATTTTGGCTACGACCACGTATTTTCTCGTTATGTAGAAGCGGTAGGTCGTAAAGGTGATGTGTTGTTCGGTCTGTCGACTTCAGGTAACTCTGCCAATATTCTAAAAGCGATTGAAGCGGCTCAAGCGAAAGGCATGAAGACGATTGCATTGACGGGTAAAGATGGCGGTAAAATGGCGGGTTGTGCGGATATCGAAATCCGAGTACCACACTTTGGCTACGCAGATCGCATCCAAGAGATTCACATTAAGATCATCCACATTGTGATTCAGCTTGTCGAAAAAGAGATGGAATAATAGTTTTACAGACATTTGGAGCCCAGCTTTTTGGCTCCATTGGTTTTAATAGGGAGTAGATTAAACCATGTGTGAATTGCTCGGTATGAGCGCGAATGTGCCAACTGATATTTGTTTTAGCTTTACTGGTCTTATGCAGCGTGGAGGCAACACTGGCCCGCATCGTGATGGCTGGGGTATTACCTTTTATGAGGGAAAGGGTTTTCGTACCTTCAAAGATCCGAATCCGAGCTGTGAATCTAAGATCGCTGAGTTGGTTCAAAACTACCCAATTAAAAGCCAAGCTGTTGTCAGTCATATCCGTCAAGCCAACCGTGGTGGCGTTAATCTAGAAAATACACACCCTTTTACCCGTGAGCTTTGGGGGCGATATTGGACCTTTGCTCACAATGGTCAATTATCAGATTACGATGATCTGGTGAGTGGGCGTTTTAGACCTGTCGGCGAAACGGACAGTGAGCTCTCTTTTTGTTGGCTACTGAAACAACTAGAAGAACGTTTTCCTGAACCACCTCAAGACATGGAAGGCATGTTTCGTTTCGTGGCTGAGTGTTGTGACAAGCTACGCGAGAAAGGCGTATTTAACATGTTACTCAGTGATGGTGAGTATGTGATGACTTACTGTACTAACCATTTGTACTGGATAACCAGACGCGCACCTTTTGGTAATGCGAGCCTGATTGATGAAGATGTTGAGATAAACTTCCAAGAAGAGACTACGCCAAATGATGTGGTGACGGTGGTAGCAACTCAACCTCTTACGGACAATGAACAGTGGTTTAGAATGAAGCCGGGCGAATACGCACTGTTTCATTTTGGTGAGCTGATTGGCAACAACCATCAAGCGTTAGAAGATGTTGCTTATGCGCCGAAAAAGGTAGCGAGCCAAGCACCGACAGAGCCATTAAGCTAATGCTGTAGATCGTATTGCTTGAACCCGAACAAACGAAGGCCGCTTACTGCACTAACCAGTCAGTAAGCGGCCTTTTTGTTTTTCAGCAATTTGTTGTCTGAGAGTCGTTTGACGAATTACTCTTCTGCGTAACCGTGTTTACCTAATGCTTTACCGTCTAACACAGCCTGTCCATTGACCATTGATAAACGGTCTTCCGCGAACCACTTGCAGACCATAGGGTAAATGCAGTGTTCTTGAGTCAGCACTCGGCTTGCCAACATATCAGCATCATCATCTTCAAATACCGGCACCTTAGCTTGCAAGATCACAGGGCCGCCATCGAGCTCCTCGGTAACAAAGTGGACGCTAGTACCGTGTTCTTTGTCTTGCGCATCAATGGCACGCTGGTGGGTGTGTAGGCCTGGGTATTTCGGCAACAGAGAAGGGTGGATGTTGACCATTTTCCCTGCATAGTGACGAACAAACTCTGAACTCAGGATTCGCATGTAGCCAGCGAGTACGATTAAATCTGGCTGGTAAGCATCGATCTGAACCATCAATTCATGGTCAAACTCTTCACGTGAACCAAAGTCTTTTGGATTCACTGAATGAGCGTCAACACCTGCGGTTTTCGCTCGTTCTAATCCAAAAGCCTCTGCTTTGTTTGAGAAGACAGCTTTAACCGATGCATCAATCATATCGCTATCGCAGGCATCTAAAATAGCCTGTAAGTTACTTCCGCTTCCTGAAACTAACACAACGATGTTTTTCTGAGAGTGACTGGTTTTATTTGAGTGATTGTTTTTCATAGAGTGGGTCATACGATTGATTAACTGAATTGTTTACAATGTACCTACATAAACTAAGGTTTTCTGCGGGCTAAATAGCAAAATGAGGACCATTAGGTCCTCATTGATTAACTAAGTAAGTGAGCGTATCACTTATTTAATTTCAACTTGCTCTTCGCCAGCTTCAGCGTTTGCGATCTCACCGATAACCCAAGCGTTTTCGCCTTCAGCTTTCAGTAGTTCAACAGCAGCGTCTGCTTGATCTTTAGGTAGAGCAACAACTAGGCCTACACCACAGTTGAAAGTGCGGTACATTTCAAATGTTTCCACGTTACCTTTCTCTTGTAGCCAGTTGAAGATAGCAGGCCATTCCCAGCTCTTGCCATCAATGACTGCTTTAGTGCCTTCAGGAAGTACGCGTGGGATATTTTCCCAGAAACCACCACCTGTGATGTGCGAGATAGCATGAATGTCATGCTCAGCAATCATCTTAAGTGCCGATTTGATGTAAATCTTAGTAGGTTCTAGTAGGTGCTCACCGATAGTGCGACCTTCTAGTTCTTCACTCTTATCAGCACCAGAAACTTCTAGAACTTTACGAATTAAAGAGTAACCGTTTGAGTGTGGACCACTTGAACCAACAGCGATAAGTGCGTCGCCTGCTGCTACTTTAGTGCCGTCAATGATGTCCGCTTTTTCTACAACACCAACACAGAAACCAGCTACGTCGTAGTCGTCGCCTTCGTACATGCCTGGCATTTCAGCCGTTTCACCACCGATTAGTGCACAACCAGCTTGAACACAACCTTCAGCGATACCAGAAACAACGTCTGCTGCTGTATCTACATCTAGCTTACCTGTTGCGTAGTAGTCTAGGAAGAATAGCGGCTCACCACCTTGAACGATTAGGTCGTTCACACACATTGCCACTAGGTCGATACCAATGGTGTCGTGTTTTTTCAGATCCAAAGCAAGGCGAAGTTTAGTACCAACACCATCAGTACCTGAAACAAGTACCGGCTCTTTGTATTTCGTTGGAAGTTCACATAGGGCGCCAAAGCCACCAATACCGCCCATTACTTCAGGGCGACGAGTGCGTTTAACAGCACCTTTAATACGGTCTACTAGTGCATTACCTGCGTCGATATCAACACCAGCGTCTTTGTAGCTTAGAGAAGAAGTATTACCACTCACGGGATAGTCCTCGAACTTAAGTTGGATGTGAAAACGGCGCTATTCTAACAGGGCTTGATTACCAAGAGCAAACGTTTGCGCGGTTTTTTTTATTAGAATAAAGATTCTGAAATAACCTTAGAGTTCGTGTATAATCTACAGGTTTGTTTAAATATTGCCGGAGTTGGAAATGAAAGTTGTTGAAGTGAAACACCCGCTAGTAAAACATAAAATTGGCCTGATGCGTGAAGGTGAGATTAGCACTAAGCGTTTTCGTGAGCTAGCGACAGAAGTGGGTAGCCTTCTAACATACGAAGCGACATCAGACTTTGAAACTGAGCGTGTGACGATTAACGGTTGGAACGGTCCAGTAGAAGTTGACCAAATTAAAGGTAAAAAAGTAACGGTAGTGCCAATCCTACGTGCTGGTCTAGGCATGATGGACGGCGTTCTTGAGCACATCCCAAGTGCACGTATCAGCGTTGTTGGTATTTACCGTGATGAAGAAACACTTGAGCCAGTACCATACTTCAACAAGCTTGCATCTAACATCGACGAGCGTATTGCTCTAGTGGTAGACCCAATGCTTGCGACAGGTGGTTCTATGATCGCGACTATCGACCTAATGAAAGAGAAAGGTTGTAAGCACTTTAAGATTCTTGTGCTTGTTGCTGCTCCTGAAGGTATCGCTGCTCTAGAAAAAGCGCACCCAGATGTTGAGCTTTACACGGCTGCAATCGATGAGAAGCTAAACGACAAGGGCTACATTGTTCCTGGTCTTGGCGATGCTGGCGATAAGATCTTCGGTACTAAGTAATTCGGTTTCAGCTTAAGTGACTCTAAACAGTTTCTTAACTCGCTGAATTAACCGTATTAATAAAAAGGGAGAGCATTCGATGCTCTCCCTTTTTTGATCTTGTTAGGTTGTGATTCTTTGGAATCTAGCCTTACCGACTCATTAATCGATTTGAGCTTTATCTACCACAGTGTTGTCACCTAGCTCTTCTGGAAGTACTAGGTTAAGTAGAATCGCAACGATACCGCACAAGCTTACGCCCTGTAGGCTAAAGTCACCGATACCAAAGGCCATGCCGCCAATACCAAAGACTAAAGTAATGCCCACAATCACAAGGTTACGTGATTTGTGTAGGTCAACATTGTTTTTGATTAGCGTGTTAAGACCCACTGTTGCGATAGAGCCAAACAGAAGAATCATGATACCGCCCATCACTGGAACCGGAATGGTTTGCAGTAATGCGCCTAGCTTACCAACCAATGCAAGAACGATAGCGGTTACTGCAGCCCAAGTCATGATTACAGGGTTAAATGCTTTGGTAAGCATTACTGCGCCTGTTACTTCACTGTAAGTTGTGTTTGGTGGAGCGCCCAGCATAGAAGCAGCTATTGTTGCCACGCCGTCACCTGTGATTGTGCGGTGCAGGCCAGGTTTCTTAAGGTAGTCTTTACCCGTCACGTTAGAAATCGCCAGCATGTCACCTACATGCTCAACGGCTGGGGCAATCGCGACAAACACCATGAAGAAGATAGCGTTGATGTTGAACTCCGGCATGGTGAAGTTTGGTAGTGCTAACCACGATGCTTGCGCTACTGGAGTGAAGTCTACCGCGCCGTATACCAAGCTGGTGATGTAACCCGCAACAATACCACCGAAGATTGGCAGTAGCTTAAGGAAGCCTTTTGAAAACACACTGATGACAATCGTCACTAACAGTGAAATTGAAGAGATCCACAGGGCTGCGTCTGCATCAACAAGCTGAACCGCACCATCGCCTGTCTTACCTAGCGCCATGTTAACCGCAACAGGCGCAAGGCCTAAGCCGATCACCATGATCACAGGGCCAACCACTACAGGTGGAAGCAGTTTATGGATGAAGCCAACGCCACGAACTTTAATTAACGCGCCCATTAGTACATACACAACACCCGCCGCCATCAAGCCGCCCATGGTTGCACCAACACCCCAAGTTTGAATACCAAACATGATAGGCGCGATGAAAGCAAAAGAAGATGCTAAGAAGATTGGCACTGAACGGCGTGTAATAAGTTGGAATAAAAGGGTACCGATACCTGCGCCAAACAGTGCAACGTTGGGATCGAGTCCAGTCAGTAGCGGCACTAATACAAGCGCACCAAATGCTACAAACAGCATTTGCGCACCTTGCAGAGCATTTTTCATGTTATGTCCTTAAAAATGGTCGTTATATGAAAAGCGAAAAATAAAATTCGCGGGATTCTATCACTTGGCAATCGATTGCTACACCAAATAGATCAAATTTATTTATCTTAGTGATGTTTTATATCCATCTAAGCCCTAGAAATTCAGTTTATAAGTGAGCGATTTATCATGGCCAGGTGATATTTTGTGGTTATTAAACACAGTGGGCGCTATCGACCTTGCCCCTCAATCCATAGTTGCTTATCATCTAGGCACAAGATTTGAATATTAGGATCAGTATGCGCTACATAGCATTGTTGTTGATGGGACTATTAGCCTCTCCGAGTTATGCCTTAACTCAAGTAGATATCTTTAGTGCTGAAGTTGCGATTAACGCTGAAGACAAACAGCCAGAACAAGTGGCAAGAAATACAGGTATGGAGCAGGTATTGATACGTGCGACTGGCCAAACTGATGTCGCTTCGAATGAGACGATTCAAAAGGCGATGCGCAAGAGTTCGCAGTACATGTCTCAAATGAGTTTTGGCGAAAGCAATGACCAATCAACATTGCGTATGCGTTTTAACGGTGCTCAAATCCGTTCTCTGTTGACTCAAGCACAGTTACCTTACTGGCCTGACACGCGTTCAAACATCCTTGTTTGGCTGGTGGAAGAGGACAACTACGACAAGAACATCGTATGGGAACACTCTAACTCACAGTTAGCAGCTAGCTTACAAGCGAACGCAAAAGAGCGTGGCTTGCCTCTAACGCTGCCTGTGGGTGACTTTGACGATATTACGGGTATTGCGACTTCTGATTTGTGGGGTAGCTTTGTTACGCCAATCAGTAAAGCGAGTCAGCGTTATCCTGTTGATGCTGTGTTGGTGATAAAGGCTCAATCTTCAGGCCTACGTTGGGCTCTATACGATCAAAAGCCAAGTCAATTGACGAGTGCACCAACATCGCCTGTAAGTGGTTCACTATCGGGTAACAGCGACACGACTTCTAAGAAGTTAGTTGACCAAATCAGTAACTACTACGCAGGCAAAAGTGCTGTGACGGTAGCGAGTGAGTCATCAGAATCGATTTTAACGCAGTTTATTAGCCTGAATAATGCTCAAGACTTCTTCCAGTTAGAGAACGCACTTAAGCGTCTAAACTCGGTGGCAAGCCTAGATATTCTGAAGATTCAGAACAACGAAGTCACTTTCCGAATTCACTTATTGTCGACTCAACAAGAGTTTGAGCAAGAAGTAGCAAGTATTCGACAAGTCGCGAAGGTTGAAGAATCTTACATTGAGCCTGAAGTGAGCCCTGAATTTGAAACTCAAGACAACACAATGTCTGTAGGTGATGATTCAACAGACGCTGCTGAAGTCGTTGGTGACGAAACTGACTCAGGCGTACAAGTGATTAAGGGCAACGAGGTATCTGAGGATGCTGAGCTAACGAATACGCCTGACGCAACGTTAGAGGATTCTAGTACAGAAGATCTAACCATCACTGCGCCAGTACATGCTAAGCCAAGCTTGGTATACGAGTGGGTTCGCTCATAATTGTCAGCTGACATGACTGATTGAAATGAAAACTTGAAAAAAGCCCTGCAAGAGCAATCTCGCAGGGCTTTTTGTTTGTAAGCGGTCAGTTTAAAAGCATGGGCTTAATATTATTGCTCGAACTTAGCTTTTTCTCTCTTTTCTACTTCAGAAAGACGCTTCAACTTGATGCCTAACTCTTTGGCTCTAAAGCGAGTAAATAAGATATTGCCCGCGAAACCTAGAGTCGTCAGAAGCAGTTCTACAGCCGCTAATAAACGTTCACCATCGTCTACATACAAGATAGTTAATGCGTGTAGGAAATAGAGCATCAAGACGAAATTTGCCCATGCGTGCGTATAAGGTTTTCCTGCTAAAATGCCCGGTAATGGCAATAACAGCGGGATAGCCCAAGCAATCGCCAGTGTGACATTACTGAGATGAGGGTGCGGTGAAAGCGTCATCTGCCAAGCCACCACCCAGAATAAAAGCGACAAGTTGCCCGCTAAAGCAAGGTAGCGAAATAGCTTGGTTTTGGGAGACATAGCCTTCTCTGGCATATACATCATTGAGAAATTCCCTTCTGATTTATTGCGATGCGCGCTAGGCGTTTACCTAGGTTTTGCGCCAACTCAATCTCTTCTTTGCTAAGTGAAGCGCTCTCTCCAGTACTGCTTGCACCATAAGGCGTACCACCAGTTTGAGTGGTGTGCAGCGCCGGTTCTGAGTAGGGGATGCCCACGACTAACATGCCGTGATGAAGCAGGGGCAACATCATGCTTTGTTGTGTTGTCTCTTGACCACCATGCAATGATGAAGAAGAGGTAAATACGCAAGCTGGCTTATCGATGAGATCACCATTGATCCACATTGATGTCGTGCTATCCCAAAAGTGCTTCATTGGCCCGGCCATGTTACCAAACCAAACCGGACTGCCTAGCGCCAAACCATCACAAGATCGAAGTTCTTGTAACGAGGCAATAGGATCGGTTGGTTGATAACGCGAATCAGGCTGCTCTTCTACTGTGTACACGTCGTTCACCGTCCTTAGCATAGCTTCGCAGTTCGGGATGGATTCAACCCCTCGTGCAATCTGCCTTGCTAGAGCTTGTGTGTTGCCGTGGCGACTGTAATAAAGAACAAGAATGTTAATGCTCATATTGGATTACAGAATCTCTAGCACTTGCTCTGGTGGACGACCAATTTTTGCTTTGTTGTTCGCGACAACGACTGGGCGCTCAAACAGTTTTGGATTGGTTGCCATCGCGGCGAAAAGATCTTCATCAGTAACTGAAGCATCGCCAAGGTTTGCTTCTTTGTAGTCCGCTTCTTTGGTGCGCATCATGTCGCGAACACTGTCAAAACCAAGCTGAGTGAACAGTACTTTCAGCTGTTCAACTGTTAACGGAGTCTCCAGGTATTTGATGACCTCTGGCTGTACGCCGTTTTCCTGAAGCACTTCTAGAGTTTGACGGCTCTTTGAGCAGCGTGGGTTATGATAAATCACGACAGACATGGTTCTTCCTCATTATTATTTTTGATTTAGTTGTTTATCTGAAGCCACCAGCGGTGACTTCTTTTTTGTGTAACGTTGAGCTTTCTTTTTATACTGGCAACGAGCGTTACCAGTAAACACTCTATTGTAGCGACAAGAAGCGCTCTCGTTGAATCATTAGCTGATCAATTCGAGCATCGTAGCGTGCTTGTTTTAGGCTTCCTAATTCTGCGATTTGGCTTGCTTGCGTGTAGTACTGAATCGCTTTGTTCCAGTTGGCTTGCAGTGCCAAAATTTCTGCACGAGCGGCAAGATCTTCGTCGCTGTTCCCAAGGCTAGTGTTGGCTTTTGAAAGCAGGTGCCAGCCGTTGGTGTCGTTCGGATTATCGTGCGTATAACGCTGCAATACGCGAACGGCTTCTGTAAGATCTTCTTTTTCGATTAAGGCATTCGCATAGTTAATGGTCAAAACCGGGTTGTTTGGTTGACGAACCAGTGCCGATTTAAGTTCTTTAATCGCAATTTCAGGCTGCTTCTTCTCAATGTGAAGATCGGAAATAGCATCTAAATAAAACAGGTTGGTTGGATCGCTGTTAATCAGCTTGTTCAGGATGGGCTCTGCTTTGTCTAATTTTTTAGAGTCGAGGTAAACCAGTGCTTGGCCATATTCTAATGACGGAACCAAAGCTTTAGGGGCTTTCTTTAGCTGACGCTCAAACCAATCAAGAGCAGCATCATTATTAATGCCAGCATAGCGCGCAACAATGCGGGCTCTTGCTAGGTGGTAGTCCAGAGAGGGAGCCAGTTTCAGTGGCGGGTAACTACGAGCACGAGCACGTGAATCGGTAATTCGGTCTTCTGGTAATGGGTGAGTCAGTAGCATTGGCGGTGGTGTGCTCGCATAGCGATATTCATCAGCTAAACGGCCAAAGAAACGTGGCATCGCATTCACATCAAACCCAGCTTTTGCTAGCGTGTTGATACCAAAGCGGTCGGCTTCTTTTTCATTACTACGGGTGTAGTTGATTTGGCTTTGCATATTACCCGCAGTCGTTGCCGTTAGGGCTGCAATGCCGGCTTCAGGAGCTGCAATTGCCAGTAATACAGAGGCTGCTAGCGCTGCAATGGTTGCTGGAGAGCGGCGCGCTTGGTCTTCCATACTACGCGCTAAGTGACGTTGGGTTACGTGCGCGATTTCGTGCGCTAATACAGAAGCTAATTCACTTTCAGATTGTGCATGCAGGAATAGACCTGAGTGCAAAGCAACATAACCACCAAAGAAAGCAAAGGCGTTGATGTTGCGGTCACGGATCATAAAGAACTGGAAAGGTGTCTTTACATCATTTGCGTTCGCGACCAGACGATGGCCAAGAGTATCAATATATAGATTTAGAACTGGGTCGTTTACGATAGGCTGGCTACTTCTGATGATGCGCATGTAGGCATCACCATAGATAAGCTCTTGGTCGATAGTGAGTGTGCCGCCAGCAGCGGTACCGATATCTGGTAGCTCCAAACTATTGGTATTCGCCATAGTTGGGGTGCTTAATGTAGCTGCGATGCATAAGCAAGCAATTGAGCGAGCGCGTTTAAACATATTAGTCAGTAATACTCCGTTTCTTCTGACAGTAAGACAAGTGCAATGGAAATTGGTTCTTTATCTGATTTAACCTTTGCCAAGTGCGTGCGCTATCATGAAGGAGGATGAATGAATGATGGCGCGTTTTCAAAAACAGATTACAATACGACCCTTATAATAAGCATCGAGCTCAAGAATGACACCTAATATTCTAGATTTACGCCAAGAGCGCTGTCCAATGGCGCTATTATTAGCCAAGCGTCACAGTGTAAAGTTAGAAGTAGGGCAGTCATTGTCAATTTATGTCTCTGATAACAGTTCGATGAAAGATATTGTTACTTATTTGTCTAAGCAAGCCTATGACGTCATCACTGAGGTTTGCTCTAATTACCATCATCTCCTCGTCACTAAAAAGGAATTGCAGTCAGATGCTTGAAATGGTCAATCGTTGGTATAAACGACGTTTCTCTGATCCCCATGCTGTCAGTTTGGTTGCCATCATTCTCTTCGGCTTTATTACGATCTACTTCTTTGGTCACCTAATTGCACCACTCTTGGTTGCGATTGTGTTGGCTTATTTGCTTGAGTGGCCTGTTACCCAACTTCAAAGACTCGGTGTTCCAAGAACGCCTTCGGTGATGTTGGTGATCATGATGTTCTTTAGCGTGATGCTACTTGCGATCTTTGGCTTGGTACCAACCATTTGGCAACAAGTGGGCAATCTAATTAATGATATCCCAAGCATGTATGGCAGCTTGCAAAACTTCATTGCGACGATTCCTGAACGCTATCCAGAATTAGCTAACCTGCAGATCGTTGAGTCCATTATGTCTAACGCCAAGAACAAAGCGTTAGGTTTTGGTGAAAGTGTTGTCAAAGGTTCTCTTGCTTCTCTTGTGAGCTTAGCGACCTTAGCGGTTTACTTGATTCTTGTACCACTGCTTATTTTCTTCTTGTTAAAAGACAAAGAAGAGATGATCAGAATGGCGAGCGGTGTACTTCCTCGAAATCGTCGTTTAGCGACTAAAGTATGGGAAGAGATGAACCAGCAAATCTCGAACTACATTCGCGGTAAAGTCTTAGAGATTTTAATTGTTGGTGGTGTCAGCTACGTAACCTTTGCGATTCTGGATCTGCGTTATTCAGTCTTGTTGGCTGTCGCGGTTGGCTTCTCGGTACTGATCCCTTATATCGGCGCGGCAGCTGTGACTGTTCCTGTGGCGATTGTAGGCCTGTTCCAGTGGGGATTAGAGCCTCAGTTTTACTGGTTGCTTCTCGCTTACGGTATTATCCAAGCGCTAGATGGTAACGTGCTCGTTCCGGTTCTTTTCTCTGAAGCGGTGAACCTGCACCCAGTGGCTATTATTGTTGCCGTGTTAGTGTTTGGTGGGTTGTGGGGATTCTGGGGCGTGTTCTTTGCTATCCCGTTGGCAACGTTAGTTAAGGCGGTTTGGAATGCTTTACCGAGTCACGCATTAGACGATGACCCTGAACATCAAAAGTAATTGATCTTGTTATAGAAAAAGGCCGAACATCCATGATGTTCGGCCTTTTTGCTCTTAGCTTAATCATTAGCTTAATCATTAGCTTAATGAGTGTTGCTCTTGCCTTAGAGAGTGATGAATCTAAGTCATTAACTCACTCAAATCGCCCTTACGCTTCTTGATTGAAGTAATCTAGAACCACTTCGTGGTGAGTCTTAGTCTTGAACTTGTTGAAGACATGTTCAATCTGACCTTCTTCATCAATTAGGAAGCTAATACGGTGCAGACCGTCGTAGATTTTACCCATGAATTTTTTCTCGCCCCAAACGCCAAACTGTTCAGCAACGCTGTGGTCTTCATCAGATAGCAGGGTGAAGTTTAGAGATTTCTTCTCAACGAAGTTTGGTAGACGTTTTACTGGGTCAACACTCACACCTAGAACAACCACGTTTAGGTCATCAAGCTGTGTTTTGATATCACGCAGGCCTTCCGCTTGCACAATACAACCTGGAGTCATTGCTTTAGGGTAAAAATAGAAAAGTACTTTTTTACCTTTGAAGTCACCAAGAGATACGATATTGCCATCTTGATCTGGAAGAGAAAAAGCAGGTGCTGGAACACCAGCCGTTAGCGTATTCATGACATTTCCTTTTTAAAGACTGTTTTTGATAAAGTTGAGCGAGCCTTGGACTGATAGGCTCTGACACAGCGAATCGAATTCTTCTTGTAGCTGCATCAAGTTACATTCTGATTGCACAGAAGCGGTAATAGAGATATGGAATTGGTCGTTGTCGAGTTGAACCTTAGATTTATTGATGGTTCGTGCACTTAACGAATCGAGGCCGATGTTTCGGTCTGCGAAGAACTGGGTAAACTGCTCAGTAAGTCCGATTTTATCGTCTGACTCAACGAACACCTCTACTGTGTAAGAGTTCTCAATAACATCATGAGTTGAGGTTCGCTTCATAATCGTAATCAAGTCGTGCTCTTGTCCAAGCAAGGGCAGGGTGGTTTCAACACGGGTGATGTTGTTTGCTTTACCAGACAGTAGCATGATAAGCGTAAATTCTTCGCCAAACAGGGCGATACGGCTATCAATAATGTTACAGCCTGATTGGGTGACCAAATGAACCACTTGGTTGCATACACCTGGGCGATCTGTGCCCACAGCTGTGATTACTAGATGTTGAGTCATAAAATCACGTCTCTATATATTCCATTGATTCATGCATGTTAGCACAGTTAGCAAGAGGAATAAGCGTGCGAGCGGGGCTTTTTATGACTCATCTTGCGTCTAACTGGCAACAAATGATAAGAATATCTAAAACGCGGAAACGCAAGTTTGTCGAGTGGCTGCACAGCTTACCTGATACTGACATCGACGGGTTTCCTATCCGTTAGATTGAGCTCAGGTTATCCAAATTTTAGGCTGAACGGCGTCATAAGCCGTTTTACCTCAAACATACGACAATATTTCATACCGATGTTGCCGCTAAGCCACTTTAATGTCTTGTGTTTATTGATTGGCTTACAGTAACATGCAAAAAGAATAAATTAAGGGAGATAGACATGTTTTCAGGAAGTATCGTTGCGCTAGTTACGCCATTTAACGCAGATGGCGAAGTGGATTTCGACAGCCTTAAAAAGTTAGTTGAGCACCATGTTGCTGCAGGTAGTGATGGTCTAGTTGCGGTTGGCACAACAGGTGAGTCTTCAACACTCACAATTGAAGAGCATGTCAAAGTCGTCAATAAGATCGTTGAATTTGCTGATGGTCGTATCCCAGTTATCGCAGGTACAGGCGCTAATGCTACGCACGAGTCAGTGCTATTCAGTCGTTTATTGAACGGTTCTGGTATTGCGGGTTGCCTGAGCGTAACGCCTTACTACAACAAACCGACTCAAGAAGGTTTGTACCAACACTACAAAGCGATTGCTGAAGTCAGTGACGTTCCACAAATTCTATACAATGTTCCAGGTCGTACTGCGGTAGACTTGTTGCCAGAAACGGTTGCTCGTCTTGCTGAGATCGAAAACATCGTTGCACTGAAAGATGCGACGGGTGATCTCGACAGAATTGCAATTCACCGTGAACTTTGTGGCGAAGACTTTATCTTACTAAGTGGTGATGACTTAACAGGCCTAGAATTTGTTAAGCGTGGTGGCGATGGCGTGATCTCTGTAACGAACAATGTTGCAGCCGCTGATATGGCAACCATGTTCAAGCTAGCAAAAGAAGGTAAGTTTGAAGAAGCGGAAGCGATCAATGAGCGTTTGATGCCTCTACATAAGAATTTGTTCGTTGAGTCTAACCCTATTCCCGTAAAATGGGCGGTTCATAAAATGGGTCTGATTGCTGAAGGTGGCTTACGTCTACCGCTGACTGAACTGTCAGAGCCAGCTCAACCTGTTGTTGCTCAAGCAATGACTGAAGCGTGCATTTACTAAAACGTATGAAGTGATGCCGAAGCGAACCTTCGGCATTTAGGAGTATAAATGAAGTATTCTCACCAGCTAGTGATTGGGTCACTGGCTGTTTTCGTTCTTACAGCATGTTCTGGCAACCCGACTCAACGTCGCCAAGCCAAAGATGATTTCGAATACTTAGAAACACCTGAGTTTTCACAATGGCAATTGCCTGTAGATGCTCAGCCTCAGTTCTACCCAAATTTTGACATCCCAAGCGGTGAATTCAGTGGTGGTACTGGTCGTGAAGTGGATATTCGTCCACCGCAACAGGTTCTTGAACTGATCCCGGGTGCTCGTGCTGAGCGTCAAAACGGTGAAGTGACACTATGGCTTCTTCGCGCAGAAGAGGCAGACCGCGTGTGGCAAACGGCTGTAGATATGCTGGCTCAACGTGGTATTGGTATTCGTGAGCAATCAGAGAATGAGATTGAGACCGATTGGGTAACTTGGGTTTCTGAAGATGAAGACGTAGAGATTGGTAGTCGTTACTCTATCTCTCGCTTCCAAGCAAACAACCGTCATGGCTTCAAGATTAATCTGATTGATTGGCGTGAAGGTACTGAAGAGAAAACAGTAACGGCAACCAATAAAGAGCGTTACAACGCGTTCCTGACCAACCTAGTTATGGCTAAGTACGATGAAAACCTTCGTGCTGAAGCGGCGCTGAAAGCGCAAGAGTTGGTGAAGCGTATTCCAATTTCAATGGGTGCTGACCGTAGTGGTTTCCCTGTGATTATTGCTCGTACGCCATACAATGTATTCTGGCAGCGTCTGCCTAACTTGTTGCCTGAAATGGGCTTTGAGCTTGAAGAACGCAATCAATCTCAGGGTACGGTGAAGGCGAAGTACGCAGCACCAGATGATGAGTTCTGGGAAGAAATTGGCCTACAGCCTATCGACTTAGCGCCAGGCACTTACAACTTCCTATTTGGTGACCTTGGCAACCGTACGTCAATCAACGTAACGGATGCATCAGGTAAGCCAGTAGAAGAAGAGCTGCTTAAGTCTATGGTTCCGGTATTAGCGCATATTGCTGACCAAACCAAAGATGACAAAGAAGCGAAAGCTGAGTAGTCATTCAAGCCGTCACAAGCTGAGTTAAATCAGCCTTGTGATTAGCAAAAGCAAATAAAAAAGAGGACACACTGTGTTAATGCCGTTCACTTAAGA
>NZ_JBFRPB010000055.1:0-123888 GCF_041471785.1 Vibrio sp. 10N.261.51.C6
TCTTAAGTGAACGGCATTAGTGCTTAGGCGCCTCTTTTTTATACCTGTTCACTTCCGTTTAGTGTTTACTTCTCTTGCTAGTGATGACAACACATCGCCTTGTTTATGCGTTTTAAGCATTAGCTAGTCACCGCTTGCAACCAATCCTTTTTGATCCCAATCGCTGTCCTGTGTAGAATACTCGGATTCTCGGAAGAAGTTGCGTAGAGCAAGAGCAATGAGTCATATACTAGATAAAATCGATACAGTTTACCCGTTTCCGCCTAAGCCAGTTCCATTGAGCGACGCTCAGAAACAGGCCCACATCGCAAACATCAAAAAACTACTTCAAGAAAAAGATGCAGTTCTAATTGCACACTACTACACCGATCCTGAAATTCAGGCTCTGGCAGAAGAAACTGGTGGTTTCGTTGGCGATTCATTAGAGATGGCTAAGTTCGGTAACCGTCACTCAGCAAGCACTTTGATCATCGCTGGTGTTCGTTTCATGGGTGAGTCTGCAAAGATTCTTACTCCTGAAAAACGCATTTTAATGCCAACACTTGAAGCTGAATGTTCGCTTGATCTTGGCTGCCCAGCTGACAAATTTACAGAATTTTGTGATGCTCACCCTGACCACACTGTGGTTGTATACGCGAACACCTCTGCAGCTGTTAAAGCTCGTGCAGACTGGGTAGTTACGTCGAGCATCGCTTTAGAAATCGTTGAAAGTCTAGACGCTGAAGGCAAACCCATTATTTGGGGGCCAGACCGTCACCTAGGTTCTTACATCGCAAATCAAACTGGCGCTGACATGTTGCTTTGGCAAGGTGAGTGTATCGTTCATGATGAGTTCTCAGCTGATGCTTTGAAGAAAATGAAATCGGTATACCCAGAAGCGGCTATCTTGGTTCACCCAGAATCACCAGCAAGCGTGGTTGAACTGGCTGATGCTGTAGGCTCAACAAGCCAACTGATCAAGAAAGCAAAAGAGCTGCCTCATCCACAGATGATTGTTGCGACAGACAAAGGCATCTTCTTCAAGATGCAGCAATTGGTTCCTGAAAAAGAGCTGATTGAAGCGCCGACAGCGGGTGCTGGTGCAACGTGTCGTAGCTGCGCACACTGTCCTTGGATGGCAATGAACGGCCTTGAAGCGATTGAAAACGCGCTTGAGAATGGTGGTGAGCAACACGAAATCTTCGTTTCTGACGAATTACGCGTGAAGTCTCTTATTCCATTGAACCGCATGCTAGATTTTGCAGAGCAGTTAAATGTGCAGGTAAAAGGTAACGCGTAAGTCGTTCTTTTATCTAACCAATAAAAAAACCAGCCAATAGTGCTGGTTTTTTTGTATCTGCGTATAGGCCGCCAATATCAATCTTGTGGTCATGTATCTTTTTCTGATGATACATCTTGTTGATATCGCGTATTTTTTCTAGCATGTAAGTAAGAGGAAAAGATTAGAGGCTCGAATGATAATCTGGTTACAACTCAAACGCTGGATCAAAGCAAACATCTTTGTTTTGAATGGCAAAAACTTACTGTTCACTTTTCTTGGCTACATCGCTTTATCGTGGTCGATGCTGTATTTGGCGGGTGAAACAGATTTAACCAGTTCGGTTACCGTATTCGCTTACTACTTGGTGGTGACGGCTTCTACGGTTGGTTATGGTGATTTATCACCGACCACGGTAGCGGGGCAGTGGATCGTTATTCTATTTGTGATTCCAGGCGGGTTGAGCCTTTTTGCCGCGTTGCTCGGTAAAGTGGCGACAGAAGGTGTTGAATATTGGCGAGCGGGCTTGCTAGGAAAAAGGAGAGTTAGAGTGGACAACCACATTTTGATGTTGGGGTGGAATGAGCAAAGAACCATTCATCTCATCCGCATGCTACAACACGAAGAAACGGGTAAACGACCAATCGTGCTATGTACGCGTTCAGATATCGAGAACCCGTTACCCGGTGAAATCAATTTCGTCAAAGTAAACAGCTACACCGATGGCAAAGAGATGGAGAAAACGGGCATTGAGTCTGCAAGTTGCATCCTGATTGATAACCCAGAAGACGACATTACGTTATCTGCGGCGCTTTACTGTGCCAACCGAAACCCTAAAGCGCACCTTCTTGTTTACTTTAAAGATGAAGCGCTGAGCGATTTGTTACACAAGCATTGCCCTAACTCAGAATGTATTCCAGCGGTGGGTGCTGAGATGCTAGCAAAGGCTGCGGTAGACCCAGGTTCCAGTGCGCTTCACCAAGAATTATTGAGCTCAACAAGAGGCATGACACAGTATTCAACGTATTTCCCTGAAGACGCTGAGTCTGTCACCGTCGCGCCTATTTTCTCAGTGTTTAAAGAGAAGTATCAAGCAACTCTGATCGCCATTGATACGGGGAGCGGTATTGAACTCAACCCAGAGTTAGATCAAGTGGTCAGCAGTGGCACTAAGCTGTTTTATATTGCTGATGAGCGAATTGATGACTTCGATTGGAAAGGCTTCTAAAGCGACTATTTTATTTCGTCTGAAAACTAAAAAAGGCCTCATAATGAGGCCTTTTGGCTTGTATAAAGCTAACTGTTATTGAGCTTCAGCCAGTGCAATGCCACGCTGCGTTAGTCCGCAAAGCATCACAGGAACAGCGTTAAAGATCTCTTCGAACTGCTCTAGGCCTTCGATGCCTTGCTCTGCAAGCGTAGCAATTGACGTTTCTGGATCGTAAAGCATGCTCAGTGACAGCAGGACACCGCCAACGAGTGCGTTATCTTCGCTCTCTTCAGGCATTAGTGTTTCCCAATCGTCGCGAGCAATCTGCCAGCCTTGAAGCAAGCCTTCACAAAAATCACGAGCGGCAGTGTTCACCACTTCTTCGTCGTCTAATTGACAAGCTTCAGGCCAAACCCAAGTCCCTTCAATCAGTTCTGGGCGGGTTTTATTCCAAAGCTCGATGATAACTTCAATGTAGCTTTCTAGCTGTTCACCATCCGTAAAAGGTGCGACTTCTTCGCCACCCCATAAGAACGGTAGCCACTCATGCGGGGTTAACACATTCGGTGCCGCTGCCATTGCAGTGACAAAGCCCATTGTTTTGTGTTCTGTGATTAGCTTTCCTTCCAACTCTGGAAGCGCAAGAATATCTTGTAAAGTCAAAGTGAGGTACCGTAAAAGGGAACATATTTGCGCTTATAGTACCAATGAACTTGTGCCAATCAAGCTTCAATCTAAAAAGGCTTGATGTCATGGATGATAAACACTAGGTTTAACAGAAAAGAAAACAATAAAAGAATTATGCAGATACGGTCGTCTTTAAAGAAAAAAAGCATGGTAGCGCTTGGATTATACCTTGCGATGTTTATTGCCATTGTCGGTAGTGTGACGTATTACGTCGTAGAATCCCCTGTGCGCGCCAAATTACAACAAAACCTCGACTTGCGTACGCAACTGTTATCCGCATTGATTACAGAGCCACTCAGTAGTTCTCGAGGCTTCGTAGACAGTCTCGTTGGGTTTGCTCAAGCGCATCGTAACGGTGATGATGTTATTCCGCTCTTTAAGTCCATGTTGGCGGCGAGCGACGATACGATTGTCAGTGCCGGTATTTGGCCCGAACCTTATGCGCTTGATTCTAAAAAGCTTCTCAACAGTTACTTTTTTAATAAAGCCGACGATGGAATAATCGACCAGATATATTCTTACAACAACCCCCAAAATGCCCCTTATCAAGAAGAGTATTGGTACACCTCTGTCGTCAACCAAAAACAAGGCACGATCTCTTGGAGCGATGTGTATATCGATCCATACACACACGTTCGAATGATTACGGCGTCTTCCCCTTATTATTACGACGGTACTTTTGCCGGTGTTGCCACGGTGGATCTCTCGCTCGAAGAGCTGCTTGGTTTTATCAAGAACCACGCCGAAGAATACAACCTTGGCATTACGCTCAGAGATAAGCTTAACCAAGTGTTGGTTTCGCATAACTTTAATCTCGTTGAAGGCATTTACATCAGTAGCAATCAATTTGGTGATTTCGGCTGGCAAGTGGATGTGGTGAACTCCAAATCACGAGTAGAAGACGAAGTGTTTCGTCAGGTGATGAGCATTGAAGGCGGTATTGTTCCGCTATTGCTACTTTGTGTCATGGCGGGGTATTACTTATTGAACCGTTATTTGATTAGTCCAATCACAAGGATTGCAGCACAGGTTGATAGTTCGAAAGCCGGCGAAATCATTGATGTGGATTACCCGAGTGATGACGAAATCGGCCATTTGATTAAAACCTTCAACGAAAAGACCATTTATCTCGAAGCGGAAAAGGTTAAAGCTCAGGCATCCACCAATGCAAAAACCGCTTTCCTTGCGACCTTGTCACATGAAATTCGCACTCCGATGAATGGGGTATTGGGTACCGCTCAAATCCTATTAAAAACGCCTCTAAATTCTGAACAAGAGAAGCATCTTAAGAGCTTGTATGAGTCCGGCGATCATATGATGACTCTACTCAACGAGATCTTAGACTTCTCGAAGATCGAGCAGGGCAGGTTGGATCTTGATGAAACGCGTTTCCCGCTTGATTCGATCATCGGCAGTATTAACAGTGTTTACTACACATTGTCTTCCGAGAAAGGGCTTCAATTCAAAGTGTACTCTGAGGTGACTTCGGGTCGTTGGTACTTCTCAGATAAAGCTCGCCTTCGCCAAATTTTGTTTAATCTATTGAACAACGCGGTGAAGTTCACCTCCAGAGGCTTTGTTGAGGTGTACCTGAAAGAAGTTGTAGAGGGGAGTGACACCTATCTGAGCATTCGAGTTCGTGATACCGGAATTGGTATTTCTAAAGAAGCTCAGAAGCGTATTTTTAAACCGTTTGAACAAGCGGAGTCTTCGACCACAAGGCGTTTTGGCGGTACTGGCCTTGGCCTCGCGATTGTGAAGAAAATTGCCCAGTTGATGGATGGCAGTATTACCGTCACCAGTGAAGAAGGGATAGGCACGAGTTTTGATGTTCGCTTGAAGATTCAGCCATGTCAGCCAGGAGAAATCGAGAGTTTGCCACATAAGAAGTTGGACTACTCTGGCTTAAAGGTACTGATCGTCGAGGACAACCGAACTAACACGGTGATCATTGAAGCCTTCATGAGCAGTAAAGGCTTTACCTGTAAGAGCGTCGAAAACGGTGAACTTGCGATACAAGCCGTGGTTGCTGAGCGCTTTGATTTGGTGCTCATGGATAACCATATGCCTGTGATGGATGGCGTTGAATCAACCACTGCTATTCGTGCTTTGATAGGCGATGTGTCATCGGTATTGGTGTTTGGTTGTACGGCTGATGTCTTTAAAGAGACTCGTGAGCGTATGTTGGGGGCAGGTGTGGATTATATTATTGCTAAGCCGATTGACGAGCGTGAACTGGATGATGCCTTGTTCCGCTATTCAAATAAGCTTTATCAATACCATGAAGTAAAAGCGGATGAGCTCGAAAGCCAAGACGTAAAACCACACGATTCGAAAAGTAAAAGCGAGTCACTGCCTAAACCTGATCTTCGCAACAAAGATAACACTGAAGAGCTGTTAGTGACGTTGTATGTGGCGCTAGAAGACAACAACCTAGAACTGATTCAATTTGCACTAGAGAGCCTACGTGTCCACGTTGAAGCTATGAACAACGCGGAACTTACTGAACAAGTCGATAAAGCGTTAGAGCAGGTTGCTTTAGGATCACCACCTACACAAGATGTCATTAATATCATTACTGTAAATCTACCTATGGCTTAAATGTTGTTTAATTACGGTAAGTAAATGACGAACTGTCCAATATTTGACCTTGGTTGGATTTTTTGGTGAAAGTGACTGCTTTTAAAGTGGTTTTTGGTTGTTAATTTACAACTTGATTTTTAATTTGGAGTGTATGACTACTAATCTTGTGATTTAATAGCGACATTATCTGGTGAGGTGCAAATGTGCCTTGTTTATATGTTACTAAATCACTAATTAAGCAGTGATATATTTTAGGTTTGTCGTCAATGAAGTCTCGTGGTCCATTTTGTATTCGAAACGCAGCTGCGGATACATTTGCTATGGTCGTTTTCTGTTTTATTTCTGGCATGATCGTAGAAGTGTTTATTTCTGGTATGACGTTTGAGCAATCTCTTGCTTCTCGAACGTTATCTATTCCTGTAAACATTGCTATCGCTTGGCCTTATGGCGTTTTTCGTGATTGGTTCTTACGCAATGGTGCAAAACTTTCAGAAAGCTCATTGATGAAAAACTTGTCTGATTTGATGGCATACGTGTTATTCCAGTCTCCAGTGTATGCGGGTATTTTGTTGGCAGTGGGTGCTTCAGGCGACCAGATCGTTACGGCTGTCACCAGTAATGCAGTTATCTCGTGCGGTATGGGCGTACTTTACGGCTACTTCCTCGATATGTGTCGTAAATGGTTTCGAGTTCCTGGCTACTATCAACAAGCTTAAGAAAAGCAACAAGCGTAAGTGCAGCGAAAGAATGAAATTTGGTTTGTTTTTGATCTAATGAGTTAATTTGTAATCGAACAAACCGAAAAAGGCACTTTTTTTGAGAATGCCCCTTGACCAAAGCAAGCAGAATCAATAAAGTAGCGCCTCGTTGAGTGACATGCTCAACACACAATTTGTGGAAGGATGGCTGAGTGGCTTAAGGCGCTCGCCTGGAAAGCGAGTATACGTTTATAGCGTATCTGGGGTTCAAATCCCCATCCTTCCACCACTATTCAAAACCCTAGCAGAAATGCTGGGGTTTTCTCGTTTTAGAGCCTCTATATCCCACCTCATCTGTATACCTCCCTAATATCCGTTCCTTTAATCATTGCTTTATAGTTATAATCTCTATTAATACCGTCGCAGAATTAACCATATTAGGTGTTTTTATCATAGATAATCGCTTGATTTTTTGGCGTGAACCTAGATTATTAATAGTACGCAATATTATGAATAATCTAACTATTAGGAATCCATAACCTCATGACAGAAACCCTAGTTTCTCCAATGCTCTCTTTTACGATCGCGATTTCATTACTGTTTATCGGTAAAGGTTTGATCGAGCGATCTGAAGTATTAAGAAAGTATTCACTGCCAGAGCCTGTGATTGGTGGCTTTGTCTGCGCAGCGACCGTAGCGGCGCTTTACTATATTTTTGAAATCCAAATCACTTTTAGCCTAGATGTCAGAGACTTTTTGCTTGTCTACTTTTTTGCTGGCATCGGGCTCCAAGCGGATATTAAAACACTGATTAAAGGCGGGCGACCGTTGTTCATCCTACTGTGTCTTGCTGCCATTTTTATCGTGTTGCAAAACGTAGTCGGAATGGCAGTCGCTTCTGGCTTTGGAATGGATGCGAAAGCAGGCTTGCTATCTGGGTCTGTTAGCTTGATAGGCGGCGTAGGCACAACGTTAGCTTGGGCGCCAATGTTTGTGGAAGAGTTTGGTATTGCTAACGCGCTCGAACTTGGTGTCGCTTCAAACACGGTTGGTTTAATTGCAGCGTGTGTGATTGGTGGCCCGATTGCCAACTACCTGCTCAATAAACACAAAGTAAGCCCTTCTAATGAAGAAGAGGTTACGGTTGGTGCATTCCAAGAGAGTGAAACAAAAACGGAGCTTAGTCACTACGGCGTTCTATGGGCGTGGTTGATTCTTAACTTAACACTAATGCTGGGTTACAGCTTGAGTGAAGTTATCGACTCTATGGGCCTAAAACTGCCGTTATTCGTTAGCTGTTTAATCGCTGGTATCTTAATCGGAAACGTCGGTCGTGCATTGTTTAAGAAGCGTCGTACACAAGAGAAAATCGCTCAAGGCCGAAAAGGCTTAGCGATGATCTCTGATATCTGCTTAGGCATGTTCTTAACCATGGCATTGATGGGGTTACGTATCTGGGACCTCGATGGACTGTTTGGCTATATCTCTGTTGTCATGAGTATCCAGATCTTACTTTCGCTGCTGTTTACTGTGTTTGTCGTTTATTACTTGATGGGAAGAAACTACGACTCTGTGGTGATATGTTCCGGCTTTGGTGGTATCACTCTAGGCTCGACCGCAACAGCAATTGTGAACATGACCGCAGTAACTCACCGCTATGGCGCAAGCCCACAAGCATTCATTGTGGTGCCATTAGTATGTGGTTTCTTTGTTGATTTGATCAACGCATTGGTGATCAGTTTCTTTGTTGGTCTGTAGTGAAGTGACCGGTTATTGACTGCTTGAGGTTTACATCGGGATAATGACCACAAAGGCGATGACGAAAGTTGTCGCCTTTGTTTTATCGACAGCAAGCTAAAACACGTATATCAGCCTTTGATGTGATGTCTTGAAGTGACTCGGTGCACAAGTTAGTAAGAGCAATTACGATCTTGATAAATTGGGATATATGTTCGCAGCAAATTTGTGAGACGCTTGATTAAGTGTCAGTTGAATTACAAGGAAGTTGAATGCACCACTTTAATATCCGTGCTCTCGAGTACTTAAACGCGTTATCAAAATACAGGTCGTTACGTAAGGCATCTAAGATGATGAACGTTGACCCTGCCGCGATGAGTCGAATGCTGACACAGTTAGAAGCGCAAGCGGAAATGAAAGTATGGGAGCGCAACAACCGCCAATCTCTGCTGACTGAGGCGGGGAACGAACTGTTGAACTACTATCGCTCCATTGTTCGTGGAGAGGCGGCAGTGCTTGCTCGACTAACCAAGCTTAAAAACCTCAAGGGCGGTAATGTTAGCATCGCGATTGGAGAAGGATTTATTACTAACTTGGTCTCTAAACCGATGCAAACCTTCATGGCTCGATACCCTGATATCAATCTTTCTATTGAGATCGCAGGGGCATTGGATGCAGTCAAGATGTTGGAAGATCAACAGATAGACTTTGCGATAACCTATGCGTCTGCACCTCATCCTAAACTGCATTCACACGTCGAGCGTAGTCATCCGCTCGAATTGATTGCTCCGAAGGGGCACTTCCTTACGATGAAAGAAGCACCAGTGGTAATGCAAGATATTCAAGACGCTTCTCTCGCCTTGATCGATAACTCGACCGGCATGGGGAGGCTGGTAAAGCAGGCTGAACAAATTTCCCATCTTACCTTGCAGCCAAAGCTACAAACCAATTCGGTCACTGCACTGACAAACTTTGTTTCAGCAGGGTTGGGCGTCACCTTTATGCCCAAGCTCACCGTGATCGATGAGATAAAATCAGGGCAGATTGAAGTGGTTGCGACCGAGTTGGAGATGTTATCGAAGGCGACGGTTAAGGTTCAATCTTTGAAAGGCCGTGCACTAACGCTACAAGCGGAAACCTTGTTAGATTTCTTACTCGAGAACGCCACTTTCTTGAGTCATGACGCTTACAATATCTAGGCTTAATCAGTTTACTTAGCGACTCCTACCTAAGCTTTCAAATACCGCCAATATCACACTTCCAAACTGCTGGATTTGTTTTCGAGTCGAATTGATGTTTTGTCAATGCCACCTCTATTGTTAAGTCAACACATGCGGAATAAGTTACAAATTATTAACGAAACGAGTTTTAGACTGACAGCTGTGTTCGACAGATTTGGCTTTGTCAGGCATTAGGGGAAGAGAATGGAAGTTATTGTAATTGGCAGTGGTGTTATTGGATTGACCAGCGCATGGTACTTGGCAAAAGAAGGTCACTCGGTCACGGTTATTGATCGTCAAGATAGCAGTGGCAAAGAAACCAGTTTTGCGAATGCCGGGCAAATTTCTTACGGTTATTCATCACCATGGGCGGCACCGGGCATCCCTTTGAAAGCGATGAAATGGCTTACCCAAGAACATGCGCCACTTAAAGTGAAGCCTTCTCTTTCTCCAGAGTTAATGTCTTGGGCGACTAAGATGCTCGCCAACTGTAATGAAGCCAAGTACGCACAGAATAAATCGCGGATGTTACGAGTCGCTAACTACAGCCGAGATTGCCTGACTCATCTAAGAATCAGTGAAGATTTGGCTTATGAGGGCCGGCAGAAAGGCACCTTGCAAGTATTCAGAAGCGAAAAACAATTGGACGCTATTCAGCAGGATATGAAGCTATTAACAGAGAGTGGAATCGAACACTCGCTGTTTGATGTTGAACAGTGTCTGTCAGTGGAGTCTGGTTTAGCAGACGTTAAAGACAAGCTGGTGGGCGGCCTGTATTTACCACACGATGAAACCGGTGATTGTCATCAGTTCTGTTTAACCTTGACCGAAAAAGCCAAGCAACTCGGCGTTCAGTTCGTGTTTAATACCGAAGTGGTTAGGCTCAATCATCAGAATCAAACCATTGAGAGTATTACAACGACTCAAGGCGAGTTCAAAGCGGATGCTTACGTGGTCGCTTCAGGAAGCTATTCTCGAGAACTGTTGAAGCAAGTCGATTTGTCGATCCCGGTTTATCCAGTGAAAGGCTATTCGCTAACACTGCCGATCGTGAATGTAGATAAGTCACCAACCTCGACTGTGATGGATGAAACTTACAAGGTAGCGATGACGCGATTTGATGATCGTATTCGCATTGCAGGGACGGCAGAACTTGCGGGGTTTAATTACCTTATCCCTGAAAAACGCAAAGCCACGATTGATATGGTGATTAAAGATCTTTTCCCACAAGCGGGTGACTTTTCTAAGGCTGAATACTGGACTGGGTTAAGACCAATGACGCCGGATGGTACGCCTATTATCGGTAAGACGCCTATCAAGAACCTATTTACAAATACTGGACATGGGACATTAGGTTGGACAATGGCATGTGGCTCAGGAAAGATCTTGGCAAGCGTGGTCAGTGGCTCTGATTGCGATATAAAAGCAGACGACTTGAGCATCCATCGTTACATGTAGTTCATCCAAATCCTTGGTCATACGAATTAGCCCATGTTTATTAAGCATGGGCTAATTTGGTTTGAGTGTCGCGGCTTATCGGGTGGTGGTTTCTAACACATGAGTGAATCGTTCCCACGATTTTTGGTCAGCTTCATTTTGGTAATTATTAGAGCCGAACACGGTAAAGGCATGCGGCGCCCCACTGTAGGTGATCATTTCATGCGGAACTTTGGTTGTTTCAAGTTCAGCGGCAAGGTTGCCAAAGTCGTGCATTGAAATCATGGCATCAGCCGTACCGTGGAACACGACAACCGGAGCCTTTGTCTGCGAGTAGTCTTGACCTTTTGGTGTTGATAAACCGCCATGGAAGGTGACATAAGCCTTCGAAGGAATGCCCGCACGAGCGGCTTCCAATACAGCGGCTCCGCCGAAACAGTATCCCATCATTACGTTGTTATCTAAGTTGCCGCCAAGTCTTTTCGCTTCCATGGCACCAGCGTTGAGCAACTTACGCATTTTTTCTCTGTCTTTATACAGTTCGCCTGTGTGTTGCTTTTTATCTTTCACTTCGGTCGGGCGAATGCCTTTACCAAATAGGTCGATGGCGAACACGTTGTAACCGAGTTCGTTGAGCATCTCAGAACGTTTCTTTTCGTAATCGGTTAAGCCATCCCAATCGTGTATTAGCAGTACTAAAGGTGCTTGGTCACTGGCCTCACTCCAATAACCTTCGTAATCCATCCCATCGACTTGGTAAGTGACGTTTTCTCCTGATATCGCAGAGAAGGGCAGTAAAACTGAAAACAGGCCGAGTGTAGTGAGTTTTCGCATGCGTAATTCCTTTCGATGACAATTGACGTTCCAATCGAAAGTATAGATAACGCGATGATTCTCGCCAGATTTCTGTCTCTAACTTGAAATTTCTGGCAGGGATAGCAGGTGGCTATTACTGATAAACAGCCATCGAAAGGGAGTGCGATGGCTGTTCATGATGCGCTGAGAAATTCTCAGTTCGCAGAAACGCGGGGCATTAGAGTAGAAAAGAACGGATTACTACCAAGTAGCGTTATCAGCGGTGTGGCTACTTCGAAGTTCTGGGTACTTACGTTGATAGCGCGGCAACATCGACTCATTACCTAAGATGCCACCTTGATGGATATAGATGACGGTTTTGGTTGGGTTCTCTTCTTGCCATTGCTCTAAGCATTGCCACATTAATGGGTCGTAGAGCAGGTCGAATTCAATATCAGTTTGTTCTTGTAGATCCAACCAAGTTTGATAGTCCTGCTGGTACAACTTACCAAAGTGGTGTTTGGCTTTAAGCGGTAATATCTGCGGGTGATCGGTTTCGCCAAGCTCGTTGAACTGTTGCGTTAGGTAATCACTGCCGCCAACACATGCACAGGTTAATACCGGGATGTTGTGTAGTTTTAAATGCTTATGTAGATACAGAGCCGTGGCGCCTGTGCCTGCTGGCAGTGCCACAACAAAATCGTATTGGTTTTCAAAGCGAGTCCAGCTCAGTATTTCCATCGCCAGTTGTTTTACGCCATATTCAGAAAGCTGAGAGCGTCCACCTTCTGGTAACACAATGCATTGTGAGTCAGGCTGTCTGACTTGCTCAATATACGTCTGTGGATGAAGTTCAGAGCCTGTTTCTTTGACTGAAATAACCTCAGCCCCAAGGTCGATAGCGCCACGGTAGTTGCCGAGTGGGCGTTCTTGTAGCCATTGAGGCAGGTGGTCGACGTAGAACTCAAGCGTCCAACCTTTGATTTTTGCAAGTGCGGCTAGCGAGAACAATGAGTTGGCTTGAGCGGAACCATAGCTTATTAGGGTGGTAGTGCTTGGGTGCTCGTCTTCCAGTAGCTTCATGAACTTTCTGGCTTTGTTGCCGCAAAAGTGGGAATGAAGCTGATCGTCACGCTTTAAGAAAAAGGTGTGGTCGTTGTATTGATGTTGAGTTACAGGGCTATTATTTAGTTTCATCGCACTTAGACAAAATGCTGACTCAAGAGCCAGCATTTATAGTTCAAATAGGACTAGCGAGTATCTAGTAGCTAGGGACCGCTGTAAACCAACTAAATCAAGTTTTCGTTCGATATTGAGCCGTGAACTACGAATTCATTTGCTCTGGGATTGATGAGGATAGATCGGTTTGAAAGGTGATTTTAGCGGTACATCCACCACAGCTGCGATTGACCAATTCAAAGCCCCACTGGAAGCGTTGACACAAGTCCTCGACAATCAATAAACCTAATCCATGACCATTCGGATTGTATTGTTCCTGAAGGCCTTCACCTTGGTCTTCAATCACAATACTCTGTTCGGACAGGGTAACCGTGACAGTGCCACTATTGGTCGCTGCAATGGCATTCCTCAATAAATTGCCGACCAACATATTCATGATCGCGCTGGTGGCTTGAATGGTCGGCTCTGATTGAATGTGTAAGGATATCTCGACTTGCTTCTCATCCGCCTGTAATGAATTCTTGGAAACGATAGCTTCTAACTCTTGCTGACTAAACAAGCGCAGCGGTGCATCGTCACTGTTTCTTTCATAACGAACCAAACCAAGCAGTGCATCGACCATTTCAGACATTTGAACAATGGCTTCATCAATACGTTCAACCTGACGAGATTGAAATTCGGTTGTTTCGCTTCTCAGTAACAGTTTGTTGGCACCACGAGCAACAGTCAACGGAGTTCTTAGTTCATGACTTGAGTAGCGTGCGAAAGCTTGCTCGCGTTTTACTAGAGAATTGATTTCTCTTCTGTATTGATTGAGTTGATCCGTCAACTGACGAAACTCCACCGCCGCATCGTCATTCACTCCAAATTCTTCGTTTAGATTGAGCTTATTGGATTCAAGCTGTTCAGACAGGGAGTTGAAGGGCTCAATCAGCCGTTTAGACAACCGATAGAGCAGAGCTCCGAAGCTGAATATTAGAATAGAGAGAAGGGCTAATACAAATGTGGTGGCATAAACGAGCTCAAAGACACTAAGCTCGACACGGTCTATTTCAGAAAGCAGAACAATAGGGTGAGTTCTACCTTCATGAGTATACTCGCCTACATAGACCATGCGAGATTCTGGATCTTCACCGACCTCACCAATGAAATTTTCTTTGCCTTCAATATACTTTAAATACTTTTTCGGTAGATAGGAAAGATCGTTGTAAGCGATAGTCAGGTCATCAATACGAAGCTCTCCACTTTCACCTGACTGGAATAACCCGACTGCATAGTTGCGGTCAATTAGGATGCGTCTTTCACCCACGCGGTCTTCCGACAAGTACAGGGCTGTGATAAATACCACATAGACAAATGCCGACACAATTACGGCCATTAACCCAAAGAAAACCGCTAAGCGGCCCGTTAGGGTTTTTGTGCTTGTAAGAACATTTGAAATCAATTCGATGGCTCCAATCGGAAGCCAACTTTAGGCACCGTAATTAACATCTGAGTGTCGAAAGGCTTGTCGAGTTGATTACGTAACTGATAAATGTGACTGCGCAACACATCATTGTTGGGTTCGTTTTCTTCCCATAACTTGTAGGAAATAGCTTCACGAGTGACTACTTCAGGTGCGCTTTGGCACAGCATCTCAAGTATGGTGTAAGTGGTTGGGTTGAGCGCTAGTAGTTTATCTTGGCGGTAAGCTTTACGGGTTTTTTGGTCGATGGTGAGTTCATCGAACTGAAGTTTTGAAGAGGCGACTTTTCCGCGGTAACGACGGACTAACGCGTTCATTCTTGCTTCTAGAATATCCAAATCAAATGGCTTGGTGAGGTAATCATCGGCACCGTGTTCAAAGCCTTTCAGCATATCTTCTCGGCTATCTAAGGCGGTCAGCATCAAAATAGGTGTCGCGTTACCTTGGTCTCGCAGTTTATTACAAACCGTTAGGCCGTCCATTCTCGGTAACATTAGATCCAATATGATGATATCAAATGAGTTTTCCAACGCGAGTTGTAGGCCAAGTTCACCGTTGTCTGCGTAATCGAGTTCCATGCCAATACACTCAAAATAATCAAACAAGACACCTGCAATTTCACGGTTATCTTCGACTAATAGAACTCGTTTCATTTTGATTCTCATACAGAAATAGACAGTAACATTATCCTGAGTGAGCGTGAAAAATATGTCAATAACATAACTTTCACTTATGGGAGGGTAGATTGGCTTCAGATTAAAAAATAGAAGAACGTATTATGTCTGAACTTCATATTAGCCGCCCTAAGATATCTACATCGCAGATCAATCCTGCGGTCTCTTTGTCTATCATTGTGCCTTTTTACGATGAACAAGAGGTATTGGAAGAGTTCCACTCTCGCCTTACCAAGGTGCTTGATAGCTTACCGATCACGAGTGAGATTGTTTATGTCGACGATGGCAGCAAAGACAACAGCTTGGACTTGGTGAGTTCATTCACTTCAATCAATAGCTCAATTTCTGTGATTGGTTTAAGCCGTAACTTTGGTAAAGAGTCAGCCATGAGTGCTGGTCTTGAGCATTGCCGAGGACAAGCGGTGATCTTGTTAGACGCAGACCTGCAAGATCCGCCGGAGCTGATCCCACAAATGGTTGCCAAGTGGCGCGAAGGCTATGACGTTGTGAATATGCAGCGCAGCCAGCGTGATGGTGAAACGTGGTTTAAGAAGTTTTCAGCAGCAAGCTTTTACAAAGTCATGAACGTGGCAGCGAAGATCGATGTTCCAGAAAATGTCGGTGATTTCCGACTGTTAAGCCGTGAAGTCGTCGACCATATCAATCAACTTCCTGAACGTAATCGCTACATGAAAGGTATTTTCTCATGGCCGGGTTTTAGGCAAGCAACGATTCAGTTTAAGCGCGATGCTCGCTTCTGTGGCGAGACGAAATGGAACTACCTGAAACTCATCGGATTGGCGATGGATGGCATCACATCATTTTCTATCCGCCCACTGCGTATTGCGACGGCCGTTGGTGGATTAGTGGCGCTTACCGCTTTTGTGTATGGCGTCTTCATCGTGTTCAAAACCATGATGTTTGGTGAGCCTATTACGGGCTACCCGTCAATGATGGTGGTTCAACTTGCCCTTGGCGGCATTCAACTTCTGAGTATTGGTTTAATGGGGGAATACATAGGTCGTATTTTCATCGAAACCAAGAACCGTCCTTTGTATCTGATCCAATCGGTGGTCGATACCCCTGCATTAAAAACGCATTTTAAATTAGAGGAGTCAGCATGAGCCTGAACCGAACGCACCTATGGTATTTGTTGGCTTTTGCATTGGTTCTAAGGCTCTTATCTCTGGCGACATACCCTTTAATGGACACTACGGAAGCGCGCTACGGTGAGATGGCTCGCTTGATGGTAGAAACCGGCAATTGGTTAACCCCTCAATTTGATTACGGCATCCCTTTCTGGGGTAAGCCTCCGATGTTTACCTGGATGAGCGCGATTGGCATTGAGCTGTTTGGTTTGAGTGAGTTTGCCGTTCGCGCACCACATTGGTTAGCGGGTGTAGCAACGATTTTGTTGACCGCTTACATGGCGAAACGAACAGGGCAAAGTGCGTTGGTTGCCGCGGTAGTGTTGGCGACATGTGGTATTTTCTCTATTGCGGCAGGTGCTGTGATGACAGACATCGCGTTAACCTTAGCGATGACTATTGCCATGCTGGGTTTCTACCTATGTTGGCTAGGAGGAGAAGCGGGGAAGGGTGAAGGGAGTGCGAAGACTAATCGGTCTTGGGGTTATGTTGGTTTCATTGGTTTAGCATTAGGCTTGCTGGCAAAAGGGCCGGTAGCGATTGTCATCATGGGTATCGCAGTTTTCCCTTGGTTGGTATTACAACACGGCTTCTTTGGTGCTTTCAAAGCGCTTTGGCAACGTTTCCCATTGTTGTCTGGTTTAGGTGTGATGTTAGCGATTGCTCTACCTTGGTACATCATGGCTGAAATGGCAACGCCGGGCTTCATCGACTACTTTATTGTTGGCGAACACTTTAAGCGTTTTGTTGTGAGTGGTTGGGAAGGGGATCTTTATGGTTCAGCCCATGATGAAACAAGAGGAATGATTTGGGTTTTCTGGATTCAAGCAGCTGCGCCGTGGTCGATTGTGTTGCCTATTTTGACTTTCGCCCGTCGTAAGAAAATCGCAGAAGTTAACGCTGAACATAGTGGGTTGTTTTCATTCCTTGTGTGTTGGTTGGTCTCTCCTCTAATTCTTTTCACTATGGCGGGTAATATTCTTCCAGCTTACGTCCTACCGGGTATTCCAGCCCTTGGCTTGCTGGTGGCAACGCTTGTGGTAGAAAAAGATAAGAAGTGGTTCTCGAGTGTGGCTTTGGTGCTACCTGTGCTGTTAATGATTGCGATGGTCTACCTCAACCTAGGCAAAGCGAACGAGAAAAGTGACCGTATTATCTTCGAGCAGATCACGGATGAAGCGCCGAGCTTTTACATCGGTAAACGACCGTTCTCTGGGCAATTTTACAGTCATGGACAAGCGAAAAAGCTACTTGATGTTAAGCAGTTAGATGGTATCGACAAGTTCTATCTGATTGGTAAAAGAGCGGAAGTGGAAACCAAGATTAAAGACAATGCGTTGACCTGTATTTTAGAGCCGACGGTGAAGATCAAGCGCGCTCTATTTAGTTGTCATAGCCAAAACATCAAACCAAATCTATCGTTGAGCCATATTCGAAGTGATGGCGATGTTCAATTTTAACTCGTCATCGAGACTGTTTAGCCACAAGTTCGACGTGCTAAACCAAAAACTACAACCTCATCATAAGATGATTAAATTCGCTATGGTGGGGTCGGGTGGCTTTGTTGTCGATTGTGCCGTGTTTGCGTTGCTGCATTACGTTATTGGGCTGCCGTTAATGAGTGCTCGAATTGGCTCTTTCATCGTTGCAGCAACGACAACTTGGTTTGGAAATCGAGTGTTGACCTTTGAATTCAAAGGGCAGGGGAATTGGTCCGAAAAGCTGATTCAATGGCAAAAGTTCATGTTCTCTGCATCAATATCGGCGATACCTAATTTGCTGTGCTTTAAGTTGATGACTGAATTGCTGCCTGCATTTACAGGGGCAGTGTTTATCGCAATGGCGGTTGGCATCTTGGTGGGCATGGTCAGTAACTATTTGCTTAGTCAGTATTGGGTGTTTGCTCGTTAGGCTATCTTGTAACAGACACAAAAAAGCGCAGCTAAATAGCTGCGCTTTGTGTTTTTACGATAGCGAAGTCAATCGGTTCGCGATATTAGCGTTGTGCTGCGCGCTGGCGGTTCTTGCCGTTACTTGCAGGTTTGCCACCTTGACCATTGCCCGCTTTGTTACGGTTTGGTTTGCCATTTCCGCCGCCATTACCTTGTGATTGCTGACCACCAGGACCTTTCTTAATGAAGCCAGTCGCTGGTTTACGAGCATTGCCATTACCGCCACCTTGGTTAGCATTACCTTGGCTACCGTTGCCGTTACCATTCGGCTTCTTGCCACCCGGTTTCTTACCAGAGTGGTTACGTGGGCTTTCGCCACCAAGACCTGGCTGAGATTTACTGTGCTTAGTCGCAAAGCGTTGTGAACCGTGACGACCAGACTTACGACGTTGTGCCGGTGTTTGTGCATCAAAGTCTTCTGCTGGTACTAGGCAGTTTGCTTTGTCACCAATTAGGTGCTGTTTACCCATGCTGATCAGTGCTTCACGGATGATTTTCCAGTTTTCAGGATCGTGGTAACGAAGCAGTGCTTTATGCAGACGACGTTGACGATCACCTTTCGGCACAGGAACATCTTCACGCTTCTTATATTTCACGCGTTTCAGAGGGTTAGTCTCTGAGTAGTACATCGACGTTGCATTACACATTGGCGATGGGTAGAAGTTCTGTACTTGGTCACACTCGTAGTTGTTCTTTTTCAGCCACATTGCAAGGTTAAGCATGTCTTCATCTTCTGTGCCCGGGTGAGCAGAGATAAAGTAAGGAATTAAGTACTGTTTCTTACCGGCTTCAGCGCTGTACTTCTCGAACATCTCTTTGAAACGATCGTAAGTGCCCATGCCCGGCTTCATCATCAGATCCAGTGGGCCTTTTTCAGTATGCTCTGGAGCAATCTTCAAGTAACCACCAACGTGGTGAGTCACAAGCTCACGAACGTATTCTGGAGATTCAATCGCTAAGTCGTAACGTACACCAGAAGCGATCATGATCTTCTTAACACCCGGTACTTTTCTCGCAGAGCGGTACAGGTCGATAGTGTGTTGATGGTCTGTGTTTAGCTTTTCACAGATTTTCGGGAACACACATGATGGACGACGACAGTTAATTTCAGCTTTTGGATCTGAACAACCTAAACGGTACATGTTCGCCGTTGGGCCGCCCAAGTCAGAAATAGTACCTGTGAAGCCCGGTACTTTATCTTTAATGTCTTCGATCTCATCCAAGATAGATTCTTTCGAACGGTTCTGAATGATGCGACCTTCGTGCTCTGTGATTGAACAGAAAGAACAACCACCAAAACAACCACGCATGATGTTAACCGAGGTTTTGATCATGTCGTATGCTGGGATTTTCGCTTTGCCGTACATCGGGTGCGGAACACGCTTGTACGCAAGGCCAAACACGTAGTCCATCTCTTCTGTGGTCAATGGAATAGGCGCTTGGTTAATCCAAAGCTCGCGATCACCGTGACGTTGAATCAGAGCACGACCTGAGTACGGGTTTGTCTCAAGGTGCAGAATACGACTAGCGTGAGCGTAAAGAATACGGTCATTGTTTAGCTTTTCGTAACCTGGGATACGAACCGCTGTAGTTTTTGCATCGTGACGAGAAGGGCGAATAGTAATAGGTTGCGCTTTTACTTCTTCTTTTTCGTCTTTCTTGGTATCACACTGAGTTTCAACTTCGTACGGGTTAACCGGAACATACGCTTTGTTCGGCTTTTCGATACGAGAAGAGTCAATGATCTTGAAGCCTTCAGGGGCCGCAGGAAGATTGATAGCAGTACCGCGGATATTGGTCAGCGTAGACATGTCTTCACCATCGGCAATGCGGTGTGCTACTTCAACCAGTGCACGCTCAGCGTTACCAAAAAGAAGAATGTCAGCTTTTGCATCAAACAATACAGAGCGGCGAACTTTATCTGACCAGTAGTCGTAGTGAGCTACACGACGTAAGCTCGCTTCAATACCACCAAGCACGATTGGCGTGCCTTTGTAAGCTTCACGACAACGTTGAGAATAAACCAGAGTTGCACGATCAGGACGCTTGCCACCTTCATTGTTCGGAGTATAAGCATCATCGTGACGTAATTTGCGATCAGAGGTGTAGCGGTTGATCATGGAGTCCATGTTACCCGCTGTGATGCCGAAGAATAGGTTAGGTTTACCTAGCTTCATGAAGGCATCTTTATTGTCCCACTTTGGTTGAGCAATAATGCCCACGCGGAAACCTTGAGCTTCAAGCAGACGGCCGATGATAGCCATACCAAAGCTCGGGTGATCGACATAAGCGTCACCAGTTACAATAATAATGTCACAGCTATCCCATCCAAGAGCATCCATCTCCTTTCTACTGGTAGGCAAAAAGGGTGCAGTTCCGTAGCACTCGGCCCAGTATTTTTTGTGTTCGTGAATAGGAGTGATATCGCTGTACATATTTCAACCTCTGATTTTTGAGGCGGGAATTATAGCGGCATGAGCCTAGACTAGCCAGTAGAACATGCCCCTGTTAGTTCTGGTGTCTTTCGTCTTTTTACGGTAAATGGCGACAAAAGAACCATACAACAGCATAGTTGAAGCCTTGAATAACGTCGCTAATTTGTGATTTTGATTAGTGTTCGCAGCAGTTTTTGATATTATTCGCGAAAATAAGTCTGAAGAAGTAGATCCACAATGGTCGAAACGTTATTAGTACAATTTGCTCCGATGCTTTTAGGAGCCCAACTGATCTTAACCCTCATCTTGGTGAAAGGGGATATTTGTCCGGGGCAGCGTGGTCGTATCCACAAGATGTTACCTGCGATTGGCGTGCTGTGGCTTGCCGTTGCCTCAGTAAAAATTGAAGCCTTTCTGGTCGTGTTTGCGATCTTTTATTTCTATTCTCAAGTTCAAACTAAGAAGACACGCGATTCTGGCCCTATTTGGGTGATGTACTTAGCTTGTGGTTTGGCATTGTCTTACGTTGCTATCCAAGCGACGGAACAAGCAACTACCGTTGGTATCATCACTACTGTATTGCTAGTGGCACTGTTAGGCTCAGCGTTTGGCCATTTACTGCTGACGATTGCAAGAACACGCTTACAGGCATTTCACCGTGTTCTGCCCGTTGTTGGTGTGCTGACGGGGATGTTAGTGGTTTTGGCGACAGTCGTGAGTGTTTATTCTCTGTCTGAAGCTCAACTAGAGCCTGTGATTTCAACGCTACTGTTCAGCTTTGCTTTGTTAATCTCCGCTATCGTGGTTTGGTGTTGGCATTTACTGTTCGTTAAAACCCCGGAAAAACTGCAACTGACGATTTCGTTACTGATGTTATTGGCGGCGGCTGTGGGTTTAACGCCTGTTTGGGCACTTTAATCGCGCACTTTCATTAATTACGTACGCTCATTAATCACGCATTCTCTTTAAGAAGTGTGATCAGTTTTTTAGCATGGCGTTGGTAAGCGTTCTAAACTTAATTCTAGTCGGTGTGTTCGTAAGGAGTACGAGATGGATTTAAGCAACGTCAAAGGTTTCGATAGCATTATCTTGCTGGGAATCGTGAATGAAAAACTTCGCCTAGAGTGCGATAGCTTTGAAGAGCTGATCAGTATGTATGAAATGGATATAGAAAGTGTTGTGGGTAAGCTGGATATGCTTGGCTATCAATACGACCCATTGACTAACCAGTTTAAGTCTTATCCAAGATAGTCTATTTTCGCGAATCAACAGATATCGAAAATCATCGGTACTGAAACTAAAAAGTCACAGATTATCTGTGACTTTTTTTGTTTCTGGCGTTTGTCTATCCGATTTAACAAAGGCTTAAGCGAGCCCAATAATGAACCTCTTAAACGACCTCAATGCCATCTAAGTGACTCTTACTTTGCTGTCTTGCTGTGCTAAAGAAAGCCTGCAGGTAACGTTTGTCTTTTTCTGAGTTTCTTACTGCGGCAAACAGTCTTCTTGAAAGCCCTTTACCTAACGGCTTGCTGGCTATCAAACCTTGTCTTGAGAACTCACTGATCGCCCAGTTTGGCAATGCCGCCACACCTAAACCCGCCGATACCATTTGCACCAACATCAAGGTGTTGTCTGCTTGTTTCCACTTCTTAGGTTCTACGCCTGCAGGCTGCAAAAAGTGTTTCACGACGTCTAAACGCTGCTTTTGAACTGGGTAGGAGAGCATGGTGAGATCGCTAAGATCTTGCGGATTAATGCTCGCTTTATCGGCCAAAGGCGAGTTGATCGCGGTGATAAGACGCATCTCAAAATCGAAAAGTGGCTCGTAATGAACTTCAGAACGAGGCTGTATATCTGATGTGATCACCAAATCTAGCTCGCCTGCCATTAGCGCGGGTAGCGGCTCAAACCCAAAGCCTGACGAGAAATCTAGCGTTACGCTTGGCCAAGCCACTTGATATTCCTTCAAAGCAGGCATTAACCATTGGAAGCATGAGTGACATTCAATCGCCATGTGCAAACGACCATTCACATCCTCTTTCAGGCTCGCGAGTTCGTTCTCCGCTTTAGCTATTCTTGGCTGTATCTCATCGGCAAGCCTAAGCAAAATCTCACCTTCAGAGGTGAACTTAACTGGTCTAGTTTTACGTAGGAAAAGCTGACCACCAATACGTGCCTCTAGGTCTTTCAATTGGTGTGAAAGTGCCGACTGAGTCAGGTGAAGAGAGGTTGCAGTCGCGGTTAGTGAGCCGCTGTCTCTTAAGGTGGTTAATGTTCGAAGGTGTTTAAGCTCTATCATGAGTATTCCTCATATTCCCTAAGCCAATTCAATATTTCTTAATAATCACCCTACGGGGTTTTCTTTCATTTGTAAACGTCTAGATGTCCAGATGGATTTAATTTTTCAGCTTTAGATTATTCAAGATGAATATTTTTAATAAACAAGATGAATATTTGGACGTTGTTCATCGTTCAGATTAGGGAGATAGTTTAGCCATCTAGACGCCTTGTAAAGAACTTAAACCATAAGCTAGGCAGTTTGATCGAACACTAAAAATTATTGAATAAGGAACAGGTTCATGACTACGACAACGCATATTTTAGGCTACCCTCGTATCGGCGAAAAACGCGAACTCAAATTCACTTTAGAAAAATACTGGCGCGGTGAGATTAACCAATCAGATTTAAAGCAACTCGGTAGCGAACTAAGAAATCGTAACTGGAATGTACAAGCTAAGGCGAATCTAAGCTTTGCAACTGCGGGTGACTTCGCATGGTACGACCATGTTCTAACAACGACGTTACTTCTAGGTCATGTACCTGAGCGTCACGCTGGTGGATCAGAAGGTGAAAAAGCCTTCCCAGATTTAGATACCTTGTTCCGCGTTGGTCGCGGTCAATCTCAAACTCAAATACAATCTCAAAGGCAGCCAACTTGTTGTGGCGCTAAGCACGGCTCTGAAAGCGCTAAAGATGGTGCAGCAGCATCAGATATGACGAAGTGGTTCAACACTAACTATCACTACATTGTTCCTGAGTTCAGTAAAGACGACACCTTTGAAGTGAGTTGGCCACAACTGTTTGACGAAGTGAGTGAAGCGATTAAAGCGGGGCATAAGGTGAAGCCAGTTCTTCTAGGTCCATTATCTTATTTATATCTCGGCAAGGAAGTAGAAGAGGGCTTTGACCGTTTAACTTTGCTTCCACGCTTGCTTACCGCTTACCAAGCGATTCTGGCAAAACTGGCCAAGTTGGGGGTTGAGTGGGTTCAAATTGATGAGCCAATTCTTGCCCTCGAGCTTGAAAAACAATGGGCTGATTCATTTAAATTGGCATACCAAGTTATTCAAGGGGAAGTGAAACTGCTATTAACCACGTACTTCGATTCGGTGACAGATACCTTAGACAAAATCGTCAAACTACCGGTTAACGGGCTGCATATCGATCTAGCTGCAGCGCCACAGCAGCTTGATGAAGTCGTTAGTCAATTACCGGCGGAGTGGGTGTTGTCTGCTGGTGTGATCAACGGACGCAATGTTTGGCGAGCTGACTTAGCCGCGCAGCTTGAGTTGCTGCAACCTGTGAAAGACAAGCTAGGCGATAAACTATGGGTCGCAAGTTCATGTTCACTGCTGCATAGCCCGGTTGACCTTGAGTTAGAAGAGACGCTTAGCGAAGAAGTGAAGAGTTGGTTTGCCTTTGCAAAACAGAAAGTCACTGAGGTGAGCTTATTGGGTGCGGCGTTAGACGGAGACCAAAATGCCATTTTAGCGTGTGAGACGTATAGCCACCCGATTGTTGCACGCAAGAGTGCAACTCATGTGAATAAGCCGCAAGTTCAAGCTCGTATTAACACGATAACTAAAGCGCTAGCAGAGCGCACTGCTCCATACGCAGAACGTGCCGCGCACCAGTCTGAGGTGTTAGGCTTACCGCTGTTACCAACCACAACCATTGGTTCATTCCCACAGACAGGCGAGATCCGTGTTCAACGTAGCGCTTACCGCACTGGCAAACTGAGTGAAGCTGAATATAACACTGCATTGAAAGGCCATATTGCGGATGCCGTTAAACGTCAAGAAGCACTGGATTTGGATGTGCTTGTTCATGGCGAAGCTGAACGTAACGACATGGTGGAGTACTTTGTAGAAAACCTAGCAGGCTTTCAAACCACTAAGTTTGGTTGGGTACAAAGCTATGGCTCACGCTGCGTGAAGCCGGCGATTGTGGTCGCGGATATAGAGCGTGAGAAGCCGATGACCGTAGAATGGTCGACCTATGCCCAATCTCTGACCTCGAAGCAGATGAAAGGGATGCTGACAGGCCCAGTCACTATCTTATGTTGGACATTCCCACGTGAAGACATTTCACGCAAAGAGATCACTAATCAATTGGCATTTGCGCTGCGAGATGAAGTGTCTGATTTGCAAGACGCGGGCATCAACATTATCCAAATCGATGAACCAGCGATTCGTGAAGGTCTGCCATTGAAAAAGCGCGACCACGCAGAATACCTAGAGTGGGCGGTCGATGCCTTTAAGATCTCGGCCGCGAGTGCTAAACCAGAGACGCAAATTCATACTCACATGTGCTACAGCGAGTTCAACGAAATCATTGATTCAGTGGCCGCATTAGACGCCGATGTGATTACCATTGAAACCTCTCGTTCAAATATGGAACTATTGAAAGCGTTTGAAGAGTTTAACTATCCGAATGCGATAGGCCCGGGTGTTTACGATATTCACTCGCCAAACATTCCTTCAGAGGAGTGGATTGTGGATTTACTTAAGAAAGCGGCAGAAAGAATCCCAGCAGAACGTTTGTGGGCGAACCCAGATTGTGGATTAAAGACTCGTAACTGGGCAGAAACAGAAGCCGCACTGACAAACCTTGTGTCGGCAACTAAAGCACTGCGTAAAGAGTGGGGATCAACCGAGGCATAATTCAGCTTAGGATTTTGATTGCTTCATAAAACAAAGGCCTCGCATTTGCGAGGCCTTCTGGTTTTATACTTGTTCGAATCTCGAGCTAGAATCTAGCTGCTGCTCTGACACGTCTCTTTGCTGATCAACTTCTCAACCATCAGTTGTCCGCGAGTGTTGCGAATCTTGATGTTGTAAGCCAAGCCCATATCAAGGTTTGCTCTCACTTCAGAGTTGGTGCAGTAGCTATTCACACTCATGTCTACAACTTGGTTTAAAGGCTTAGCACCTTTTGCATCTTGGTTGTAGATCATCATGATTTCGATAACCGTGTTTTTTGCTAGCACGCGCATGACCGACAGTGGACCATACTCAATCGGCAGGCCTGCAGATAAAACGCCAGCTCGGTGCTGCGCCATCATCTCTAGCTGTCTTTGTTCGTCTTGCTCACTTGAAGCACAGCCTGCAAGCAGAGCTAAAGCCAGTGAGCCAATAATCCATTTTTTCACGTTAAAATACTTTCTTGAATGGTTTTACAATGACATTTTGGTAGACACCTGCCTCAATGTACGGATCTGCGTCTGCCCATACCTGTGCGTCCTCTAAAGAATTAAACTCAGCAATTACAGTAGAGCCAGTGAAGCCGGCTTCACCAGGGTTGTCTGAATCAATCGCAGGCATTGGGCCAGCAGTCAAAAGTCGGCCTTCATCGTGAAGTGTTTGCAGGCGTTCTAGATGTTGTGGGCGAACACTTAGGCGCTTTTCTAATGAATTTTCGACGTCTTGAGAAAAAATCACGTACCACATATTGGTATATCCTTATTTTACTTCACTGAATTGGGGGCGTTTAAATTCGCTATCTTGCTAATTTACGCGAACTAATTGGTATTGGAAGAGCTAATGATAAGAAATTGTGAAATGGTGCGAGAGAGAAGTATGGTCTTTAGCGATTTCATTCGTTGAAACTAAAGACCGTCTACATTAGCAGCTTGGTGAAAAGTACTATTTATTGATCGGGCGAGGCTTACCACCCTCATCGACAGCAACGTAGTTGAACGTTGCTCCACAAACCTTATATCGGTCGCCGATGCCGTGATCAAGTACAGGCTTAACCCATACTTCTAGGTCGATATTCATCGAGCTACGGCCAATCTTGGTGCAGTCACCATAAACACACACAACATCACCCACTGAAACCGGCTGTTTGAACTCAATACTCGATACTGAAACAGTGACAATCTTGCCGTTAGAGATCTCCTTCGCCAGTATGCCGCCAGCAAGGTCAAGCTGAGACATTATCCAACCACCGAAAATCTGGCCTGCTGCATTTGTATCAGAAGGCATCGCTAATGTGCGAAGAAGTAAAGAACCAATCGGGTTCAAAGTTGATTGAATAGTCATTGTCGTACTCTTAATGGTATTGATTGTTTTATATAAAAATAGATGTGTTTACGAGACTCGTGGTGGTCTAATTTTTAACGTCTTCACCGAACACAAATAATCAGCGGCCAATGATCACGAGTATCATTGGCCAATCGCATATTGATAATAATTGTATCAAATAGGGTATGAGGACTCATCCCTAAGGGCTATTTCTCGTCGGTATTTTTATCCGTTAACTCTTTCTGCTGGTCTTTTGGTAGATGCTTATAGATATAAACACCAGTGAGCAAGGTGAAGAGCAAGGTCGCGATGAGTAGACCAAACACTTTGAAGTTGACCCAAACATCCAACGGTAGGCTGAAAGCAACGTAAACGTTGAGAACGGCACATAGGGTAAAGAACAGCGTCCATGCCCAGTTGATCTTGCCCCATACCGAATCAGGCAGTGTGATCTCTTTGCCTAACATACCTTTAATCGCTGATTTGCCCATGATGTGACTGACCGTCAGGCCAATCGCAAACAGTGCGTAAACGATGGTGACTTTCCATTTAATGAAGTTGTCGTCGTGCAAGAAGATGGTCATGCCACCAAATACGGCAACCATTAGAAAGGTGATGACCTGCATTTTTTCGACTTTCTTGTAGATGAAATAAGTCAAAATAATTTGAACTGCAGAGGCAACGATCAAAGCGCCGGTCGCGGTATAGATGTCGTACATCTTATAAAGCGCAAAGAAAATAATGAGAGGAATGAAATCAAGAATTTGTTTCATGAGACACTGACTATCCAGTTAGTTGAGTTGCTTACAGTCTAACGAAAACTGTCTCGATGCTAAATAGCTCGAGACAATTGGGTGCCAATTAATTCAATCTAACCACTCATCGTGTTTAAAGAGTTGAAGCAGGTTATCGCATTGACGAGGTTTGATAGCGAGGTATCAGCTTTTTGATATCTTCAAGGTAACCTTCGCTCTTTAAGCTGTCTAAGGTGTTTTCGAGCTCTTGCTCACTCATGGCAAAACATGTCGATTTACCGGTCGTTAGGTCGAGATACTCGTGATATTCACGCTCTGTGAAGTGGCCAATTCTGTCCATTAATAAGGTTTTAATTCCATGGTGAATCAAGCCGTAATACGTATGTCTTTGTAAGGTCATAGCCTATCCTCCGTGACAAGCTGCAGTGAAACTGTTGCAACCTGCTGTATATTGGTTGGGTTATCTATGACAAAGCAATTCGAATGCCATTTTCTCTAGTTGAACGGAACATTTTCCCTACCAGATAGAATTGAACTTCTTTTCAAATAGTTAAGGCGAGGTACGTTCTATTCTCTGACAACCAATACGTAACAGACATAAAATAGTTTCATTTTGAGAACGATGAAATTCTCATTATGACGCTCTACTGCCGTTTATAGTGTGCTTCTATCTACGGTGATTGCCGCTAATCGACAAGCCAATCAACCAGCGTAGATAAAGATGGATTTTGTCGATTCTTAGGCTGCAGCAAAAAGTAACCATTTCCAGAAAAGACACTGCCTTCACTCACTTTCACCAACCTGCCCAAATCAATATCTTGTTTTGCTAGCGTGATGTCGCCTATAGCAATGCCAAACCCTTGAATGGCTGCGTTCATCGCTTGATCAAGTGTCGCGAATTGTTGGTTGTTCTTACTTGAAAGGTCATGACTGCCTATGTGCTCTAACCAAAGTCGCCAATCACTTTGCTCATTGTTAGCGTGTAACCAAGTGTATTGAGCGAGCTTGTGTGGCTTGATGATGGTCGATGCGTCGTCGACAAGATGGCTCTGTGTAATGCTTTGTGCTTGGCAAACGGGCGCTAGCTGCTCGTTAAACAATAATTGGCTGATAATCGATTGTTGGTTTGGCTTCTTACCATAGGTAATTACGGCGTCAAACGGATCAAAGCTTGGTTCGAAGACGTGCTTGATGGTCGACGTTAGTTCGACATCAATTTCAGGATAGGCTTGCTGAAAAGACATCAACTTAGGTAGTAGCCAAGAGGTAATACAGCTCGGTGCGTTGAGTTTGATCTTAGACGGAGAGCTAGCCACTTGATTTAGAGCCGATTGCAGCTGATGAATAGTTCCTTGTATCAGGGGAACCAGTTCTTCTCCTTTCGGCGTTAAAGACAATCCGCGAGCATGGCGATAGAAGAGATCACAGCAAAGGCTTTCTTCAAACGACAATACCTGACGACTCACTGCACCTTGCGTAACATTGAGCTCATGTGCCGCGCGTGTAAAGTTGAGGTGCCTTGCCGTAGACAAAAACGCGAGCAAGGTTTTGGTTGAAGGAAGTGTGCGATTCATATCTTTACCTATGACTTTTTATCATGGCTATTATGTGATTATTTCGATTCATTTATCAATAGTGTTTTGTTTGAATGTAAATACTTAATCATCATTTGTGATTCAATATGTGTATAAGTCACATTTTTTGAATATGAAGGCAATGATGAAGACATTGTGATTTTGTGAAAGGGATAGCTTCTTGACATCTTTTATTGATAGCTTAGTGCCTCAGGCTGTAAAAAAATTAATACCTTATCAATCGGCAAGAAGAATTGGTGGTGATGGACGTGTCTGGCTAAACGCCAATGAATTGGAAAGCTCGCTGTTTCAAGGAGAAGCAAGTCACAACCGATACCCAGACTTCTTACCACAAGATATTGCTAAGGCTTATCAAGATTACTGTAGTACCGATGCCGCGACTGTGGCTGTTCGTGGTGCAGATGAAGCGATTGATTTGCTGATCAGAACATTCTGTAAACCGGCGTGCGACAACATACTTATCTGCTCTCCAACGTATGCGATGTATGAGTTTTGCGCTGATGCATTGGCGATCAATACCTTGGACTCTCGATTGCAGGAAGATTTCAGCCTGAACGTCGCTGATATTGTGAATAAGGCAAAACTGGCGAATATCGTGTTTCTTTGCTCACCAAACAATCCAACGGGCAATGTGATTCCTAAATCGGATTTGATTCAGGTACTGGAAGGCACGACTGGAAAATCTCTAGTGGTCGTCGATGAAGCGTATATCGAATTTGAACCACAAACGTCAGCCGTTAGCCTTATTGAGCGTTATCCGCACTTGGTTGTGATTCGCACTTTGTCTAAGGCATTTGGACTGGCTGCAGTTCGTTGTGGTTTTATCTTAGCGAGTCAAAATGTGATGCAGTATGTCGCGAAGCTGATTCCACCTTATCCGATGCCAGATTGCTCATCTCAAATTGTATTAGACGCGTTGTCTGATGAACGAGTCTCAGTGATGCAAGATGCGACGCAGAATCTGGTTGAGCTGCGTAACTGGTTTGCTTGTGAGTTAACGCAGTTTGATTTCATCGAGTCTGTTTACCCTTCATCGACAAACTTCATTTTGCTGCGTCAAAAAGCCGGGCATCAAGTGTTCAGTGTCTTGGCGAAGGACGGCATTGTGACAAGGAACCAAAACCATGAACCGGCTTTGCGTAACTGTGTTCGAATCAGTATTGGTAGCCAAGAGAGCATGCTAGAAGTGATAACGTCACTAACACGTTACCAAACCGAATTAGAACAGAGTCAACAAGGCAAACACATTCAACAAGCTCAACATAAAGAGACTCAATCTCAACTCGATAAAGATCATATCTAGGATGGCAATGATGAAAAAGATAATACTAGGACTCGCTTGTGCGGTCGCTTTACTTGGTACAACGGTACAGGCGAAAGAAATCCGTTTGGCGTCGGACTTTACGTATCCGCCATTCAACTATAAAAACAGCGACGGTGTGCCTGTCGGGTTTGATATTGAGATAGCTGATGCTTTGTGTGAGCAAGCTAAACTCGATTGTACTTGGGTTTCACAAAGCTGGGATTCGCTAATTCCAAGTTTGTTGGCAAGAAAGTCGGATGTGATCATGGCTTCGATGCGCATTACCGAAGAGCGTAAGCGTAAAATCTTATTTACTGACAAGTACTACCAAACACCAGCCGTATTTGTTGCTGCTAAAAGCGCAGAATTCAGCGTTGATGAGGCAGGCTTAGCGGGTAAAACCATCGGTGTTCAGCAAGGTACGATTCACGATCGCTACGTAACCGACAAGTTTGGTAGTGTTGCCAACATTAAGCGTTACACAGGGCAAGATGAAGTGTATCTGGATCTGCAAAACGGTCGCTTAGATCTAACCTTCGGCAACTCAGATCAACTGTCATTGGCTTTCTTAGATAAGAAAGAAGGCGAGGGTTTTGAGTTCAAAGGCAAAGCCGTTACCGACAAAGCCTACATCGGTGAGGGTACGGCGTTAGCATTAAGAAAGCAGGATTCAAAATTGGCGAAACAATTCAATGCTGCGATTGAAGAGATCAGAGCAAACGGTACTTACGACAAGATCGCCGCTAAGTACTTCACGTTTGATATCTATGGCGCTGATTTGTAATTCGTTTAACGCCTAAAAATTAGAACACCAAAAACAAAAATCCGAGGGCTGTAAGGCTCTCGGATTTTTGTTACAAACAATTCATCCTCTCAAGCTTCTCTATATTGCCTTTATCTATTCTTGTTACCTAAATCCAACCGAAAACCTTGCCTTCATCACCTCACAAAGCACTGTTCACGACTCGCGTTTTCGATCGAGGAGACCTTCTTTGTCGTGCTCCATAACTGAATTTAATGTCTTAAAATAACATAAATAGATCGATACTCTTTTACTAAGAGATTGTTCTTAAAGCAGTTGAAAGTAATCGAAATTACAAAAAAATCCAAAGTAGAACTGATTAATGGTCTAATTAGTCCCAAATATGATTGGTATCACAATCAATTAGGTTCTCAGGCCAATAGATAAACCTTAGTTCACAAAATATACATATAGTATTGTAATACAAAATTCATAGGGTAAGAATATTGTAATGAAACGTTACTGCTATGAGCGATGTACAATTGAACGTTAGATTTCAAACTTAGCTATAGCGTTGCATATAAAAACTGTACCTCTTACAAAATGGATTCTGGAGAAGAACATGAAAAAACACCTACTGACGATTGCAGCGGCTTCAATTCTTATGGCATTTGGCGCTCAAGCAAAAACTTTGACGTTAGGGCATGCAATGTCATTAGAAAGCGCAGCTCACCAAGGCATGGTGATCATGGCTGATAAAGTTAAAGAAAAATCGAATGGTGAACTTACGATTAAGATCTTTCCAAACGGTCAATTAGGCTCTGAACGTGACCAAGCGGAGCAAGTTGTTACTGGCGCGATTGATATGGCCAAAATCAATGGTGGGTTAGCCGAATCTTTTGAACCAACGTTTAAGGTTAATGCACTGCCTTTCTTATTCCGTGACGTTCCACATATGAGAACCTTCATGCGAAGTGAAGCTGCACAAGAGATGCTGCTTTCAAGCGAAGGTAAAGGTTTCATCGGTCTTACATTCTATGATTCAGGCACACGTAGCTTCTACGCTAAGAAAGCCATCAACTCACCAGCAGATCTAGCTGGCATGAAAGTTCGAGTTCCTGGTTCTCCAACCATGATGGAAATGGTTAACTTACTTGGTGGTAAAGCAACGCCTGTACCTTTCAATGAGGTATACACGGCTCTGCAACAAGGTGTAATTGACGGTGCTGAAAATAATATTTCTAGCTTAGTTGAAATGAAACACAGCGAAGTTGCCAAATTTTACTCTATGGACCAGCACATGATGACACCTGACGTGATCATCATTTCAGAATACAAATGGGGTTCATTAACGGCAGAAGAGCAAAAAATCTTAAAAGAAGCTGCAGCTGAGTCTCTTGAAGAGCAGATCAAAATCTGGGACGCAACAGATGAAATGAACAAAGAGAAAGGAATGAAAGCAGGCGTAACGTTTGTTGATGTTGATAAAGCCCCGTTCCGTGCCGCTGTTAAACCTATGATTGATGAAGCCAAAAAAGACCCTAAATTAGCTTCATTCATTGAAAAAATTGAAGTTCTGTAATCAGTCTTAGTGAAAATATAATTTTGCCTTGGCTTTGCTAAGGCAAAATTTTTTGAGGTATCACACCATGTTAGCAACTTTCAGAAACCTACTTGATAGGTTGATTCTTTTTGTCTCTTCTTTTGCATTAATGTTACTTGTCGTTACTGTCACTTGGCAGGTTTTTAGTCGCTATGTTTTGAATGACCCAAGTAACTGGACTGATGAACTTGCTCGTTATGCGATGGTATGGCTTGGATTATTAGGAGCAAGCTACTTATTCGGTATCAAAGGGCATTTAGCTATAACGTTATTGGATGGTTATCTTAAGGGTAAAGCGCACATAGCATTACATCTACTCATCAATATCATTTCTGGCGCATTTGTATTTCTGGCAATGCTTCAAGGTGGCATCGCCTTAATGGGAAGAACCACACAACAACTCTCTCCAGCACTGCAATTACCGATGTCGACAGTGTATTCAATCTTGCCGATTTCAGCCGTTATTATCCTCATCTATTTGGTCATGAATACGTTTGATCTTTTTTGTGAACCCAACAAAAAGTAAGTTTTAAAAGGATTCTATATTATGGATTTGTCCATTGGTGTTTGGCTGCTAGGCCTATTCTTATTCATGATCGCGATAAGCATGCCGATTGCGATTGCAATTGCCATGTCATCTTTAACCATCATGTATTTCATCTTACCGTTTGAAGTCGCCAGTATTACTGCCGGTCAAAAAATCATTACCGGTATTGATAGTTTCAGTTTATTAGCCATCCCTTTCTTTATCCTCGCGGGGAATATAATGAATGTAGGTGGCATCGCGAGTCGACTCATCAACCTTGCAAAGCTCTTGGTTGGCTGGATCCCGGGCTCACTTTTTCACGTCAACATCTTCGCCAATATGATGTTTGGCGCCGTTTCAGGATCAGCCGTTGCAGCAGCGGCTGCGGTTGGTAAAACCTTAGGCCCAGAATTAGAAAAAGATGGTTATGATAAAAACTTAGCAACAGCAGTAAACGTTGCATCCTGCCCAGCAGGCTTATTAATACCGCCGAGTAATTCACTGATCGTATTTTCAGTGGTATCGGGTGGAACATCCGTTGCGGCGTTGTTTATCGCAGGGTATGTCCCAGGTATTCTAATGGGCTTAAGTTGTATGGTCGTCGCCTATTTCATCGCTAAAAAGAAGGGCTACAAAACAAGTGCGAATGACGGCTTCACAACGAAAGATGTGCTGAATATTGTTTGGCAAGCAACACCAAGCTTAGGGCTTATTGTTGTTGTTATTGGCGGTATTATTGGTGGTATATTCACTGCAACTGAAGGGGCATGTATAGCGGTTCTATACTCTTTTATACTGTCACTCTGTTACCGAACCCTCAAATGGGCACACTTTCCGATAATTTGTAGAGAAACGGTTCAGGTTACTGGCATTATGCTGTTCTTGATTGGTGCTTCTACCATTATGTCATGGGCAATGGCGTTTACCGGTCTACCAACCATGATCAGTGATTGGATGCTCTCTATTTCAGACAATCCAATTATCATCTTTATTCTGATGAACCTGATTCTACTGATTGTGGGTATGTTTATGGACCTTACGCCAGCCGTATTGATCTTTACCCCTATCTTTATGCCGATTGCTGAGCACTTAGGCATGCATCCAATTCACTTTGCGATGATGATTATCTTCAACTTATGTATTGGTATTGCAACGCCACCCGTTGGCACGGCGCTATTTGTGGGTTGTAGTGTCAGTGGCTCTAAGATTGAGAATGTTATAAGAAGTATCATGCCGTTTTGTGCCGTACTGATCGTCACACTGTTGGCTATTACTTTTATTCCAGAAATTAGTTTGGCTCTGCCTCGTGCGTTTGGATTAATCAATTAGCCTAACAAGGGTAAGGTTTACCGAATCAATATCGATCATTACCTAATAAAAAACCGCCTGTATGAAGGCGGTTTTTTTATCAATCAAAACTGAAGCTTAATATTATGCTTGCTGTTTTTGTAGCTCAGCTTCTTTCGCTTCGTCTTCGATTAGAGAGTCAACGATAACTGCACATGCTGCATCACCAGTGATGTTCAGAGCAGTACGGATCATGTCGAAGATACGGTCTAGAGCGAACAACAGAGGTAGACCTTCGATAGGGATACCAGCCGCTAGAAGAACTGCAACCACTAGGAAAGAAGGACCAGGAACACCTGCTTGGCCAACGGCGCCTAGCGTAGACGTTACGATGATAGCAACGTAAGCACCCATAGATAGGTCGATGTTGAACAGCTGTGCGAAGAAGATAGCAACTAGGCCGTAGTAAATTGCGTTACCAGACATGTTGATCGTCGCACCAAGAGGCAGAACGAATGAAGCCGTAGAGTTACGAACGCCAAGTTCTTTCTCTACCGTTTCCATTGTTACTGGCAGTGTCGCCATTGAAGAGGCTGTTGATAGTGCAACCGCTTGAGGCTTCTTCATTGCCACTAGGAACTTCTTAGCAGAAGTCTTAGTGAAGATTTGAATCATTAGCGGGTAAGCAACAAAGCCGAAGATCAGAATCGCAGCGATGTAGACAACGAACAGTTTGAACACAACCATAAGTGCGCCAAAGCCGAATGTACCCACAGCTTCTGCCATTAGGCCGAATACGCCAAGTGGTGCAATGATCATAACCTTGTTGATCATCCAAACCATAGCGTCAACAATCGCGTTTACGCCATTGATGATAGGGTCACGTTTCTCTTTCGCTTGTTTAGAAATCGCAATACCGAAGAATAAGCAGAAAACTAGAATTTGCAGAATGTTTGCTTCATTCAGTGATTGGAAAACGTTGGTCGGGATCATGCCTGTGATGGTTGCCCAGAACGTTGGAAGTTCACCTTTCGCAGCGTATTCAGAAGAGAACATGCCTTCAACGCCAGAAACATCGATACCACGACCTGGTTCGAATATTTCACCCATTACTAGCGCTAGTGCTACAGCAAGTGCAGACGTTAGTGCAAAGTAACCTAGAGTGGTCACGCCCACTTTACCTGCTGATGAGCTGTTGCCTAGACCAGCAGCACCTGAAATTAGGGCAACCGCGACTAGAGGGATAACCAGCATCTTGATCAAATTGATGAAGATAGCACCCAGTGGAGCGAACATAGTTGCGCTGTCACCCATCATCGCACCGACTAGGGTACCGATGATCATTGCAATAACGACTTGAACGCCGATGTTGCTTAGTAAACTCTTTTCTTTTAACACTTCCATAACCTCTGTGCTACTAAATATAAAAATCCCAGAACTACTCACCAATGTACGATGTACCATTGGATTAATATTTCGCGAGAAGTTTTACACGTATCTTTTACATTTATCAATATGAGCAGAGATGAAAGAACACCAAAAAGCAGTAATCAAATGTCATTTGATGATTTTTCACACTAAAGCAAACGTTTGCTTTTTGATTTGTCATTATTTTTATAAATGGTGGTGATGTTTTGGTGGGGTGTTATAGGTGTGCTACAGGTTTGTATGAGGTGTTGTTTTTATCAGAAATTTAACAATTGAGAGGGTTTGGACGTGTTCTCGGAGAAAAACTCCCACAGCGCAAATTATCGCACTAGTGGGAGCCTATTTATTATTTTTGCGTTGCCGCTTTCATTGGCGCAACAAACTCAGCAAGTGCTTTAAGCATTGCTTCTGGTTGTTCAACGTTGTTTTCAATGATTTTCACAACCGCAGAGCCAGAGATAGCACCAGCAGCGCCAGCTACAATTGCTTCTTTCACTTGTTCAGGAGCCGAGATACCGAAACCAAGCAGTGCTGGTGGCGCATCAAACTTGTTCAAACGGTCAAGTAGGGCTGTCACAGGCATGTTTGCTTTGGTTTCTGCACCCGTTACGCCAGCACGAGAAAGTAGGTAAGTGTAACCACCACCTAGCTCAGAAACCGATTGAAGCGTCTCATCACTTGCTGTTGGTGGAGCAATAAAGATTGGGTGAATACCAAACTTCTTAGCTGCAGCAACAAACTCGCCACTCTCGTTGGTTGGTACATCAGCAATCAATACTGAATCGATACCTGCATTCGCACAACGCTCGTAGAAGTTCTCGATACCACGTGCGTACACCAAGTTTGCGTACATCAGTAGGCCGATTGGCAGATCTGGGTATTTAGCACGAATTTGACCAATAAGATCAAAACACACATCTGGCGTTACTTTTGAATCTAACGCGCGAATATTTGCGCCTTGGATTGTCGGGCCATCTGCAAGCGGATCGGAGAATGGAATACCAAGTTCAAGCGCATCAGCCCCCGCTTCAACCAAAGTTTCCATGATCTTAAGCGATTGCTCAGGGTTAGGATCGCCAACTGTTACGAATGGTACGAATGCGCCCTGATTCTTTTCAGCTAAGCGAGTGAAGAGTGATTGATAGCGATCCATTATAATGCTCCTTTCTCTTTAAGAATGTCGTGTACAGAGAAAATGTCTTTGTCACCACGGCCAGATAAGTTAACTACCAATAGTTGTTCTTTCTCTGGGTCATCGTGAGCCATTTTAACAGCATGAGCCAAAGCATGAGATGACTCTAGCGCTGCGATAATACCTTCTTTACGTGCAATCAATTGGAACGCTTCTAGCGCTTCGTCGTCGGTCACGTTGTCGTATTCAGCACGGCCAATAGCATTTAGGTGCGCGTGTTGAGGACCAACTGATGGGAAGTCTAGACCCGCAGATACAGAGTAAGACTCTTCTACTTGGCCGTTCTCATCTTGCATCAGTGGCGCTTTCATGCCGAAGAAGATACCGGTTTTACCGTGCTTAAGCGGCGCGCCGTGTTGGTCGGTATCAATACCTTTACCAGCCGGCTCTACACCGATTAGGCGAACAGTTTCTTCTTCAATGAAATCCGCAAACATACCGATAGCGTTCGAACCACCGCCGACACAAGCGATAACCGCATCAGGAAGGCGACCTTCACGAGCTAGAATTTGGTTCTTCGTTTCTTCACCAATCATGCGTTGGAAATCACGAACAATCGTTGGGAATGGGTGAGGACCCGCTGCAGTACCCAATAGGTAATGCGCGTCTTCATAAGTTGCAGACCAGTCACGTAGTGCTTCGTTACACGCATCTTTTAGCGTTGAAGAGCCAGAATGAACAGGGATAACCTCTGCGCCCATTAGCTTCATACGGAACACGTTCGGGCTTTGACGTTCAACGTCTTTTGCACCCATGTATACACGACACTTAAGACCTAGTAGAGCACACGCTAGAGCCGTTGCCACACCGTGTTGGCCTGCCCCAGTTTCAGCGATGATTTCCTGCTTACCCATACGTTTTGCTAGCAATGCCTGACCAAGAACTTGGTTTGTCTTGTGAGCACCGCCGTGAAGTAGATCTTCACGCTTTAGGTACAGTTTGGTTTTTGTACCTTTTGTTAGGTTGCGTGCTAGCGTTAGCGCCGTTGGACGACCAGCGTACTCTTGAAGAAGCGTCATGAATTCGCTGCGGAACTCAGGATCGGCTTGTGCATCGATAAATGCTTGTTCAAGTTGGTCTAGTGCTGGCACTAGGATCTGCGGTACGTATTGACCACCGTATTCACCAAAGTAGGCATCGAGTTTAGCCATTGTGTTATTCCTTCAATTCTACTGATGTGTATTCACACCAAGTCATTTAATCTTGTTTGAGCTTCGCAAAAGGCAAAGCTCACAAATATGTTTTTAGTTTCTGCTTTCTAATTTCTAGCGCCGAGTTTGGACTAGTAATTGCGAATCGCTGCAAAAGCACGTTGCAGTTTGTCTGCGTCTTTTTTTCCTGGAGCGGATTCAACGCCAGAGTTTAGGTCTAATCCTAAGCAACCCAACTTAGCGGCTTGGTTAGCATTTTCTGGGTTTAGGCCACCCGCCAACATGATTGCGCTTTGGTTGTTGATTAGGTTCCAATCGAACACTTGGCCTGTGCCACCAGTTTGAGAACCCACTTTAGTATCTAGCAGGTGACGAGTCACGTTGCTTTCCAGTAATTCTGGTAGCGAGCTCTCAGCATCGGGAGAAACACCGTAAGCTTTCCAAATCTCAACGCTTTCAGGTAGTGACTGTTTTAGCTCATCGACAAACGCTTGAGACTCATCACCGTGCAATTGCACAGCGAACAGGCCTAGCTCAGAAACCGTTTTCGCAACGTCAGTAACGCTGTGGTTTTGGAACACACCCACGTAGTTCAAAGGTGCGCCGCTCATAGTCAAACGAGCCGCTTCGATATCCACATGACGCTTAGATGCTTCAACGAATATCAGACCACCGAATACCGCACCAGCTTGATAAGCCTTTGCTGCATCGTCAGAGTGAGTTAAACCACACACCTTGTTTTCACCCAGTGTTACTTTGCGTACCGCAAGCTCGAGGTTCTTCTCTGCCATTAGAGAGCTACCGATTAGGAAGCCATCTGCAAACGTTGAAAGGTCACGAACTTGTTGATGTGTGTAGATGCCAGACTCTGAAATCACAACTGCGTTTGGAGCCAGTTCGCGAATCAGCGGCGCCAACTCTTTAGTACGGTTCAAATCAGTCGAAAGGTCACGAAGATTACGGTTGTTAATGCCGATCACCTTAGCGTTTAGAGCGACTGCACGGTGAAGCTCTTCTTCGTTGCTGACTTCGGTCAATACACCCATGTTGAGTGAGTGAGCGACTTCCGCCAGCGCTTTGTACTCTTCGTCATCTAATACCGATAGCATTAGCAAGATAGCATCAGCTGAGTAATGACGAGCTAGATACACTTGGTAGGTATCAACCATGAAGTCTTTACACAGGATAGGCTGCTTAGCAATGCTGCGAACTTTAGGTAAAAACTCAAAGTCACCTTGGAAGTACTTCTCGTCTGTCAGCACAGAAATCGCGTTTGCGTGGTTGTTGTAAACAGAAGCAATGTAGTCGAGGTCAAACTCGTCACGGATTAAACCTTTTGACGGAGAGGCCTTTTTACATTCAGTGATGAAAACCGTTTGTTCTCCGCTCAGAGCGTCATAAAAGCTGCGGTCTGTTGCAGTTAGTGACGCTTTAAACTCGTCTAATGGTTGAGTCTGCTTACGCGCTTCAACCCATTGGTATTTATCACGAACGATTTTTGCTAATACTTCCGCCATTTCAGCTTCTTTGACTGAAACGTGGGTCGACAGTTTATCGGTAGTCTGTGTCATGTTCTTTGTCTCAATTCGTCGTTCGTTAGGCGTGTGCAGCAAGCTTATGTACAAGCTCGTACGCTTTGCCAGAGTTCATCGCGTCAATCGCTTGCTGAGCGTTGGCTTTTAGGTCTTCGTGACCAAATAGACGCATCAGCAGAGCAACGTTGACTGCCACTGCGCCAACTTGAGCATCAGTGCCTTTACCCGTCAGGATATCGGTTGTGATGGCTTTGTTCTCTTCTGGCTCGCCGCCCTTGATTGCTTCAAGAGGGTGAGTGTTCAAACCAAAGTCTGCTGGTGTCACTGTGTATTCGTGAATTGTGCCATCTTTGATTTCAGCAACCATGGTTTCGCCGTGAATCGCTACTTCATCAAGGCCGCTACCGTGAACAACCGCCGCGCGCTTCATGCCCATTTGCAGCATGGTTTCCGCGATAGGGCGTACCAGCTCTTTGCTGTAAACACCCATTAGCTCGATGTTAGGGCGAGCAGGGTTAATCAGTGGGCCAAGAATATTGAAGATAGTGCGCGTTTTCATTGTTTGACGAACCGGCATCGCGTGACGTACACCAACGTGATATTGCGGAGCAAATAGGAATGCTACGCCAAGTTCATCAACAGCCGTACGTGTGTCTTCAGTTGTCATCGCTAGGTTGATACCGAACGAATCCAGTAAGTCAGAAGAGCCTGATTTGCTCGATACGCTGCGGTTACCGTGCTTCGCGACTTTTAAGCCACACGCTGCGGCAACAAATGCAGAAGTCGTCGAAATATTAATGGTGTTGTGACCGTCGCCACCTGTACCTACGATGTCTGCGAAATCGTAATCAGGGCGCGGGAACGGGTTTGCATTCGCAAGCAGTGCTTTCGCCGCACCAGCGATCTCATCGGGCGTTTCGCCTTTGATTTTTAGTGCAGTCAGCGCAGAAGCCATCAAGATTGGGTCAAGTTCCCCCTTGATGATCACATCAAACAATTGTTGGCTTTCTTCTTGAGTAAGAGACTGCTGTTCGTAAAGTTTATTAATCTGTTCCATGATCGTTTCCTATTTTCCAGTCTTTTCAAGGCGAAGAGGTTTCTCAAGAGCCCATTCGATAGCGTTTGCTAGAAGCGTTGCACCGTAGGTCGTCATAATTGATTCAGGGTGGAATTGGAATCCACACACCTTGTCTTGTTCTTGAACCACAGACATCACCAAATCATCGACTTCAGCTGTCACCGTTAGGCTATCAGATACATGCGTTGCCACTAAAGAGTGATAGCGAGCGATAGCCAGTGGCGAAGGTAAGCCTTGGTAAGTCGCATGGTTTTGGTGTTCCATCATCGACACCTTACCATGAATGATTTCGCCAGCGCCTGCAACGGTGCCGCCATAGGCTTCAACGATTGCTTGGTGGCCTAAGCAAATACCAATCATTGGTACTTTACCTTTTAGAAGCTGAATTAGCTCTGGCATACAGCCCGCATCTGCTGGAGCGCCAGGGCCTGGCGAAAGCAGTGCAACAGGGTTGTCTAGTTCGTTGATCGCAGCTTCAACAACCTTTGCCGGAATGTTGTTACGGTAAATCTTTACGCTGTGACCTAATGAACGAAACTGGTCTACAAGGTTGTAAGTGAATGAGTCGAAGTTATCGATGAATACAATATCAGCCATGATTACGACTCCTTCTTGTTTGATGTGTTCTGATTTACTGCAGCGCTTTTAGTGTGTGCAGCTTGAATCGCTGAGATAACCGCTTGTGCCTTGCCGCGAGTTTCATCGGCTTCTGCTTGTGGGTCTGAGTCAAATACGACCCCAGCGCCTGCTTGTACTTGTGCCACGCCATCTTCAACGTAAGCAGAGCGAATTACGATACAAGTATCTAGAGTCCCTTCACCAGTTAGATAACCGACTGCACCACCGTAGCTACCACGACGCGTTTTTTCTACGTCTCGAATAAGCTGCATTGCGCGGATTTTTGGTGCGCCCGTTAGCGTGCCCATGTTCATACAAGCTTGGTAAGCGTGCAGAGCATCTAAGTCTTCACGGAGCTGACCAACAACACGAGAAACCAAGTGCATTACATGGCTGTAGCGGTCAACTTTTAGCAAGTCTGCTACGTGGCGAGTGCCAGCTTCGGCAATACGTGCCACATCGTTACGCGCTAGGTCAACTAGCATCATGTGCTCGGCGTTTTCTTTCTTGTCGGTACGCAGTTCAAGCTCGATACGGCTGTCTAGGTCGAAATCGATTTGACCGTCTGGGCGCTTACCACGACGACGAGTACCAGCAATCGGGTAGATCTCGATTTGGTTGGTTTCTGTCTCGTATTTCAGAGCACTTTCTGGAGAAGCTCCGAACAGAGTAAACAGCTCGTCTTGCATGTAGAACATGTAAGGGCTTGGGTTACTTTGTTTGAGTTCTTTATAAGCCGCCAGTGGAGCTGGGCAAGGTAGAGTAAAGCGGCGTGAAGGTACCACTTGGAATACATCGCCTTTAACTACGTACTCTTTTAAATCACGAACCGTTTGGCAGAAGTCTTCATCTGAAACGCTTGGTACTGCTTCAACGTTGTCTAACGGCGTAACTTCCGTGATGGCTTTCAGTGACTGACACTGAGTTTGAATGTCGGTTAGACGGTCAGTCAATTGCGCTTTGATGCTGTCATCTTGAGCAAATAAGCTCGCATGAAGTAGGCCTTCGTTCTCTTGGTGGTCGAAACGCAATAGTGTTTCAGCTACGTAGAAGACAAAGTCAGGACAATTGTTGGTTGCTTCAGCATCACCTAGTGGCTCAAAGTTTGCCACGATGTCGTAAGCGAATAAGCCCGCCATGAATAATGCGTGTTTGTTATCCGCGTCTTGCTCAAAGCTGTGCTGAACCAAACGCAGTGCATCGAATGAAGACGCTTCTCTTAAACGTGAGTCTTCGTCTAATTCGTTGCTTGGTTCGATAAAAGTCAGCGTCAAAACGTTATCAGTAAGGTCAGATTTAATTTCTGCTTTCACGTTTTGAGTGAGATGTTCGATAAGCGCTTGACCGTTTTCAGTCAATGCTTGAAAGGTTACTTCATGTCCGCGACATACGATGCGAACAGCAGAGTCGATAAGGAGTAGACTTGTCAGGTTCTGTTTAGATTCAATCTCGGCAGATTCCAACAAAAGACTATCAGTTTTGTTTTCACACAAAGTATGAAAAACGCTGGTTGGATCTTGCGAGTAAGGAACTGAGGAATTGATGACCTCAATGGTTCCCAGCTTTTTGATTTCAATGGCCTTGTTCACAAGACCTCCTTTATGATTCTTTAAATTTCCTGCCGTACATAGTCGCATAAAGATACCTTTCACCCAATCTAGAATATGGTCAATTCGATGATTTGTTAGTCAGTTGAATGTGAGATGTTCGACAAATTAAAAAGCCCGCTATTAAAGCGGGCTTAGTGATAACTTTTTTATAAACAAACTGTTTAACTAGAAGTACACGTTAGCCCACCAAGAACTTGTCCAAGTGCGCCACCAATTAAGCTCTGAACTTGCTTCTACTGAAGAAAGTTCTAAAACTTTATCTTTATGGTTTTGGTTAAATTCTTGTAACATGGTGAACCTATCAAATGTGATACTTCGTATTTGTGTACTAGTTAACTAGTTTTCTGCTTGCGGGTCAAGTGTGTTGACACAAATATAACGATAAAAATTGAAAACAATGAAAAAGAATATATGAGAATTGATCTACATAGTCATACAACAGCCTCAGATGGCCGACTTACTCCACCTGAGCTAATTGACCGAGCGCTTGGCTTTAACATCGAAGCGCTAGCGATTACAGATCATGACACGACTGATGGGCTTGCTGAAGCACGCAACTATATTGCTGATAACAATCTTCCTATTCAGCTGATCAACGGCATTGAGATTTCGACTGTTTGGCAAAACAAAGATATCCATATTGTTGGGTTAAACGTTGATCCTGAGTCACCAGAACTCAAAGCGCTCATTGAACAACAGAAGCAACACCGTATTGGGCGTGCTGAGATGATCGCTCACCGTCTTGAGAAAGCGACTCGTGAAGGGGTGTTAGAAGAAGTTAAATTGATTGCGGGTGATGCACCAATCACTCGCGCTCACTTTGCTAAGTGGCTAGTCGACAATGGCTATGCGAAAACCATGCAGCAGGTGTTTAAAAAGTTTCTTACTCGCAATAACCCAGGTTATGTGCCGCCAACGTGGTGTTCAATGAGTGATGCTGTCACGGCTATTCATGCTGCTGGTGGACAAGCCGTGCTCGCTCACCCTGGGCGATATGGCCTTACAGCCAAGTGGGTTAAGCGCCTGCTAGCGGCATTTGTTGAAGCGAAAGGGGATGCGATGGAAGTAGCTCAACCTCAGCAAGCGCAACAAGAAAGACGCACACTCGCGGATTATGCTATACAATACAAACTATTAGCCTCCCAAGGCAGTGATTTCCATTACCCATCTCCGTGGATGGAACTTGGACGCAATCTCTGGCTACCTTCTGGGGTCGAAGAAGTATGGAAAGATTGGGAGTTTCAAACGGTTTCACCATCTGAATAGTCTTTAGGTGAGCCAGCTCCTTCTGATGATAGAGTCGAGAGATTCGATAACGAGGATCAATAATGAGCCAGTTTTTTTATGTACACCCAGATAACCCACAAGCACGCTTAATTACTCAAGCGGTTGCGATTATTCGCAATGGCGGCGTTGTGGTTTATCCAACAGATTCCGGTTATGCGCTGGGCTGTCAGCTTGAAAACAAACAAGCACTTGAACGTATCTGTAAAATTCGTCGCATCGATGACAAGCACAATTTCACCTTGTTATGTCGTGATCTTTCTGAATTATCACTGTATGCACGCGTCGATAACGTGGCTTTCCGTCTACTGAAAGCACATACACCAGGTGCTTACACGTTTATCTTTAAAGCAACCAAAGAAGTGCCAAAGCGTTTGATGAACGCCAAGCGTAAAACGATTGGTATTCGTGTCCCAGACAACAAGATTGCACTCGACCTTTTGGAAGCGATGGGTGAACCATTAATGTCGACGTCTCTGATTCTGCCGGGTAACGAGACTACGGAGTCGGATCCAGAAGAAATTCGTGACAGCCTAGAACATGCGGTTGATGTCATTTTGAATGGCGGTTACTTAGGTGAGCAACCGACGACGGTTATTGACTTCAGTGACGATGATGCCGTGGTTCTACGTCGTGGTGCTGGCGATCCTGCGCCGTTTGAATAATCGCTTTACTGATTAACAGTCTGTAACGATACAGCAAACCTGCCACAGTAAATAACAAGTGCTTTTTGGCAGGTTATTTGCGATAATACGCGACCGCGATTTGGTCGCGAAAAATTCATTCGACGTCTGTGAAGACGACAATTAGGTAGAAAAGAGTAAATGAGCGAAAAATTACAGAAGGTTTTAGCGCGAGCTGGTCACGGTTCTCGTCGTGAACTAGAAGGTTTAATCAAATCTGGTCGTGTAAGTGTTAACGGTCAAGTTGCGAAACTGGGCGAGCGTCTTGAAGACGAGAACTCAGTGATCCGTATCGATGGCCATACTGTTTCAGGCAAGGCTTCTGAAGAAGTGGTTTGTCGTGTACTTGCTTACTACAAACCTGAAGGTGAGCTTTGTACTCGTCACGACCCTGAAGGCCGCCGTACTGTTTTCGATCGTCTACCTAAGATCCGTGGTTCTCGTTGGATTTCAGTTGGTCGTCTTGATGCAAACACATCAGGCCTTTTGCTTTTCACTACTGATGGTGAGCTTGCAAACCGTCTAATGCACCCAAGCCGTCAGGTTGAGCGTGAGTACCTAGTACGTGTATTCGGTGAAGTGACTGAGCAAAAAGTTAAAAACGTTACTCGTGGTGTACAACTAGAAGACGGCATGGCTCGTTTTGAAGATGTTGTTTACGCTGGTGGTGAAGGTATGAACCATACTTTCTACGTAGCGATTAACGAAGGTCGTAACCGTGAAGTTCGTCGTCTTTGGGAATCTCAAGAAACGACAGTAAGCCGCCTGAAACGTGTACGTTACGGTGATATCTACCTTGATAAGAAACTGCCTCGTGGCGGTTGGAAAGAGCTAGATCTTCAAGAAGTTAACTACCTGCGTGAGCTTGTTGAGCTTAAGCCTGAGAAAGAGACACTGTTGGATCTTGATCCTTCAAACACTTCTCGTAAGCGTGAGCGTTCTCGTAGCCAAAAAATTCGTCGTGCTGTTAAACGTCACGAAGAGCGTGCAAACGCACCAAAAGGCCGTAGCAACCAAACTAAGCGTAAGAAGCCTGCAACTCGCGGTACTACAACACCTGATTCAGGTCGTAGCGCTCCAGCTGCAAACAAAGGCAAACCTCAGGCTAACAAAAGTAAGCCTAAACAGAACAACGGTCGTCCGGCTAAACCAGCTAAGCCAAGAACACGTCAGTAATTACGTAATTTCTTACGCGTAAAGCTTCATTAGCTGAAAGCACTGAATACTAAAAAACCTGCTCATTTAGCAGGTTTTTTTACGTCTGGAGAAATAGCAGATGCGGGATGCGAGTAACCGAGTATCGAAAACATGCTGCCATAAGTGACAGTAAGCGAGCTTTTCGCATCTCTTATCTCGTGTAGGCGCATCTATAATCTGCTCGTATCTCGTATCTCGTTTCTTTTACTTATGATTCGAAAAGTTATCGCCTTTCGCCAGTCGGTCGTAAAGCACAACATTCACTGATGCCGCTAGATTCATACAGCCGTTGGTCGGAACGTAAATCGTCTCACGACAGAAATCTGTGATTTCTTTCTTTAGCGTGCCATCTTCTGGGCCAAAAATGTAAAACGCACGTGGTGGGTGCTTGTAATCAGGTAGAGGCTTAGCGCCTTCAATCAGATCAACAGCAACCGGCACGCAGCCTACTGGAATAATATCTTTCAGCTCTTCAACACCAATCAAAGGCAGGGCTAAGTGCTTTTCTTTGGTATCGGTATGGAATTTTCGCGCATGGTCGTAGCGTGTGCCAGTGTAAAACACAGAGTTGGCGCCGTAGCAGCCAGCTGCTCGCATCACTGAGCCTACGTTTTCTGGCGTCTTTGGGTTAACTAGGCCAATGCAGGCATAGCCTTTTGATTGTGTGTCTGTTTTTGCTTTGGTCATAATCAGTGAATCTAACGTTGATGATGAAAGTGATGAATCACGATGGAAAATAGCGTGATAAAAATAGCCGAGCAATGGGCTCGGCTAACTTTTAACTCGCTTACATGAATACTTGTTTACTCATGCAGATGAGCGTCAACAGCGGTATTAGTCGCGTTTCCACAGCATGTGGCAGAACTTATGTTCTGGATCACGGCTGATTAACATGCGAGCAAATACGTCGTCTAGAACGTCATCAGCTTCATTCACAAGACCAATGCGCACTTCAGCGTAGATCTCTTTGTCGACTTCAAAGCCAACATGTTCAACCCAATCATCGCCAGTTTCAACAAGCTCTGCTGCGCCACGATCTTCAAACTGAGCAGTGAAAAGAATCACGTCTGCAGGCTCTAGGTTGTCAGGTGCCATCTCTAGGAAGATGTCGTATGCAGTGTCAATTGCGTCGTCATAAGACATTAGGTCGTTAGCTTCGGTCATAATAAGTATCTTAGCTTGCGCGGTTCATGTATTTACGTTCAGCAGTGTTTACTACTACTTTGTCGCCAGTCGCGATGTATTCAGGCACTTGAATAGTAAGACCTGTAGAAAGACGAGCAGGCTTAGTACGAGCAGACGCTGATGCACCTTTGATTGAAGGATCAGTCTCTTCGATAACTAGTTCAACAGATGTTGGTAGCTCAAGCGTTGCAGCGTTGCCGTCGATAAGGATCGCGTACATGCCTTGAGTTTCTTCGTTGATGAACAGTAGTTCGTCTTCGATAGTCTCACCGTTGAAGATGAATTGTGTGTAATCTTCGTTGTCCATGAAGATGTACTCGTTGCCATCAACGTAAGAGAACATTACTGCACGCTTAGTTACGTCAATAGTTTCAACAATTTCGTCAGCCTTGTGGCGAACTTCAGTTTTAACGCCAGTTGCTACATCGTTACCACGGAAGCGGTAAATCTTTTGGCCGCCACGGCCGCCTGGTGTTGTTACTTCGATATCTTTAACGATCACTGTTTTGCTTTCTACTGTGATAGCAAAACCTTTTTTAATTTCACTTGCTCTAGGCATTTTGTGTTTGTCCTTAGTGGGTCTATCCGCTGATTATATCTCGGAGATGCTATAAATAGGAATAGCTTGAATCATAAAGTCACCTAGGCGATCATAGAGTTATAGTTAAATCATTATTTTATTTACCGAAACGACCTATGCAGCTACCCGTTATTGACCCAACACAGCCTTTTCAACCTGAATTTCAACCTGTGGTTAACGATCTGATTACCTTTCTAAAAGGTGGGTTAGGATCTAATCTGCACAGTATTTATATTTATGGCAGTGTGGCTCGTAAGCAAGCCGTCTTCGGTCGCTCCAATCTAGATGTGGTTGTGGTGACCCATCGACCGTTTCCTGACCAACGAACCACTTTGTTGAACACCATCAAATGGCGTTTCCAAAAGAGCTTCCCGCAGGTAACTCAAGTGGCGATAAAAACTACCTTAGTGAGTGAGATAGTCGATTTCGACAATATCTTCACTTGGGGTTTTATGCTCAAGCATTTAGCCGTGTGTGTGCATGGTGAAGACTTATCAGACTGCTATGGTGATTTTGAAACAAGTTGGGAAATCGCTAAGCACTGGAATATGGATGCGGAAAACTGGTTGGCGGTGTATCGCAACAAGATCGCACGAGCGACAACGCCAGAACAACAAGTCGCTGCGCAGGTGATTATTGCCAAGAAGCTTCTACGGGCGAGTTACTCACTGGTGATGTACCGCGATAAATATTGGTACGATGATCCTGTTGAATGTGGCCAACAGTTCTTGAAGTATCACCGAGATCGAGAAGTCGAAATCCAAAGGTTGGGCATTTTACTTTCTGGTCGACCAATCCCTAAACGTTCGGTGATCGGTATTCTTGATGGCTTTGGTGAGTGGTTGATTAAGCAGTATCAGAAAACCGAGTTCAGAATCGGATAGAGATTTATAACCGATCCATTGATACTAAAAAGCAGAGTGTGCTGAAGAACATATCTCTGCTTTTTTCGTTTTAAGAGCATATTGAATATAGTGCTAGAACAAACCTAATTGCTGTCCACTGACTCTCTCAAAATCTAACCCGATGAAGGGTAAGATAGCTTCAGCGACGGGTTTAATCTGTTTGTCGATGTAATGCTGATAATCAATACCACTCTTTAAATACTCTTTAGGCTCAGGGCCGCTCAGAGTAATCAAATATTCAATACGTCCTTTGTTTTGGTATTGAAGAGGGCGCCCTAACTGAGCATTGATTTCATCGGCCATACGAGCTGCACGAACCTGCGGTGGAATGTTCTTTTGGTATTCATGTAGCTTACGACGCAGACGCTTCTGGTAAACCAGTAAATCGTCATGTTTGCCAGCAGAGGTTTCATCAACAAACTGTCTGACGTAGTCGGTTGGATCTTGATCGTGAAACACCATCTCATACAAGGTTTGTTGGAACTGTTGTGCCAACGGCGTCCAGTCTGTTCTTGCACTCTCAAGCCCTTTGAAGATGATTTTCTCTTGGTCGCCTTGATTGATTAAACCGGCATAGCGCTTCTTCGAGCCAGTTTCTGAACCTCGAATGGTTGGCATAAGAAACTTGCGATAGTGAGTCTCATATTCCAATTCGAGTATAGAGGTTAGGTTGTAGGTTTCTTTTAAGTGATTCGTCCACCAATCGTTGATGTAAGTGACAAGTTCATTCCCGATCTCGTCTGCTTTTAGCTGATCATAGCTGCCGTTCAGAGACACGAAGGTTGAATCGGTATCGCCATAAATCACCTGATAGCCTTTGTTTTCGATCAGAACCTTGGTTTGCTTCATGATTTCATGACCGCGCATGGTGATCGACGAGGCTAGGCGAGTATCAAAGAAGCGACAACCAGACGAACCCAACACACCATAAAACGAGTTCATGATGATCTTAATCGCTTGAGAGAACGCCTTCTCGTTGTTCTTCTTCGCCACATCACGTGCAGCCCATAGGTTTTCGATCATCTCTGGCAGAAAGTGCTTTGAACGGTGGAATTGACCGCCTCTAAAACCCTCGACCGCTTGGTTTTCTTCAGGGCCTAGTTCCAGCTTCAATCCTTCGATTAACCCCATAGGGTCAATCAGGAACGAGCGGATGATTGATGGGTATAGGCTCTTGAAGTCGAGCACCAATACAGAGTCGTACAGGTTGGGAATTGAATCCATCACATAACCACCGGGGCTAGCAATCCAGTTCTCAGGCTCTAAGTTAGGCGCGACATAACCCGCTCTGTGTATCTGTGGTAGGTACAAATTAGTAAAAGCAGCAACAGAACCGCCAACACGATCAAGCTCGACACCAGTCAGTCGCGAACGCTCAATCGCAAAATCGAGTAGGTGGGTATGTTCGAAGATTCGGTTTACCAACACACAGTCTTGAAGGTTGTACTTAGCGAGTGAAGGCTTATCGAACTTAAACATCCGGTTAATCTCATCCATGCGGTCATGAACGTTGTGGATGTCTTTGCCTTCACCAAGTAACTCTTGCGATACCGACTCCAGTGACCAAGACCGGAAGTGGTAGGTTGCCGTTTTAAGCATATCGATACCATCCAAGACAACGCGCCCTGGGATAGTGATAAACCCCTGCTGATTCTGTGCAGAGCTACGGAAAAAGCTTGGTTGATTGTCTCTACCGATATTTAGCTTTACTTCGTTCCATTCTGAACGTTTGTGCAGCAGCCTAAAGTCGAAGTCGATAACATTCCAACCAATGATGATGTCAGGGTCAAATTCAGAGAACCACATAATCATGGCTTCAAGAAGAGCTTTTTCGTTGGCAACCCATTGGATGTTGGTGCCGGCTTCTTGAGGGGCGCCGACCATGATCACTCGGCTATCCATCGAGCTGTCTAGACCAATCGAATAAAGCACGCCTTTTTCTGAACATTCAATATCAAGCGAGACGACAGATAGATTGGGTAAGTAGTCGCCCGCTCGGCATTTCGCATTTGAGACTCTGCGATGCTGGTTCTTTTGTACCGCGGTACCCGTGAACTCAATACTTCCTTTGATAAAGCGTTCCATCAAGAATCGGTCAGCGAGTCGAATATCGCTTTCAAAGGTTTGGATTTCTTCGTTATGGAAGGCTTGCGCTAAACCAAAGCTACTTCTCGACAGCGAGGTATAACACGCGGCGAGAGGTGTTTGCTCGAATGTGGCTAGTTCTAGAGGCTTAAATTGGCAATCAATCGACTCTTTGGCTGCGATTGTCTGACATGCTTCTAAATCAGATTGAGCGACAAAAAATACAGGTTTTTCATTTGGAATGGTCAGCAGAGTAGGGCCTTGAGGGGTGCTTAACCACAAGTCGATTTGCGTGCGCCCTGAAAAATCTCTCGCTTGTCTTGTAAGTACAAAGCCTTGCTGAATATCCAATGTAGTAACCTATTGAAATTGGGAATCGAATACTACCACTTAGCGACCCTCAGCGCACAACAGGCAGCAAAAATACTAACTAAATTCTAGTTAACAGAGGCAAATAACGGGACTCTATAAGCAAATAAGTGAAATTGTCGCGAATGGTTATTCAATGGTATTGAAAATATCTTTATCTTGTGTAATTTTATTGGGTGTTGTTTTAACTGGTTGATTTTTAGAAAAAGCTTGTTGTTTTAGTTAGCTTATTTGTTAATAAGTACTTGCTAAAGTTCGTGTTTCAGCACATATTCAACAGAGCTTTTTTTTAGTAATTAAGTTAAGATGTACTCAATGCTGCGATCCACTGTTCCTTTGTTCAATTGTTTCAAACAGATGAAACGACACAGTGGTTGCAGAGCCAATTAATAGTGTGGAGATACAAGTTTGATAAATGTTTTCCTTGTAGATGATCACGAGCTGGTTCGCACAGGGATACGACGTATTATTGAAGACGTCCGTGGAATGAACGTAGCAGGGGAAGCTGAAAGCGGTGAAGATGCTGCAAAATGGTGTCGTACTAACAATACTGACGTTATTTTGATGGATATGAATATGCCTGGTATTGGTGGCTTAGAAGCAACCAAGAAGATCTTGCGTTTCAACCCTGATGTTAAAATCATCGTTTTAACTGTTCATACGGAAAATCCGTTTCCAACTAAAGTGATGCAAGCTGGAGCTGCTGGTTACCTTACTAAAGGGGCAGGTCCGGATGAAATGGTAAATGCAATTCGAGTGGTTAATAGTGGCCAACGATACATTTCACCAGAAATTGCGCAGCAGATGGCTTTGAGCCAATTCTCGCCTGCGTCTGAAAATCCATTCGCAGACTTATCTGAACGTGAACTTCAAATCATGATGATGATTACCAAAGGTCAGAAAGTGACGGATATTTCAGAACAACTCAATCTAAGTCCTAAAACAGTCAACAGTTACCGCTACCGTTTGTTCAGCAAGCTGGATATCAGTGGCGATGTAGAGCTGACGCATTTAGCGATTAGACATGGAATGTTAGACACTGAGACCCTTTAATACTGAGATCGTATAGTGACCAACTTGTTTGACTCAGTCTCATTCCTCAAGACAGTAACAGAGCAGCCCGGCGTTTATCGAATGTATAACGCCGAGGCTGCCGTTATTTACGTCGGTAAAGCTAAGAACCTCAAAAAACGCCTTTCCAGTTATTTCCGTAAAAAAGTCGACAGTGAAAAAACACGCGCTCTAGTTAGTAATATTGACAAGATCGATGTCACTGTAACGCACACGGAAACAGAAGCGCTCATTCTTGAGCACAACTACATCAAGCAGTACTTGCCTAAATACAACGTACTTTTGCGTGATGATAAGTCGTACCCTTATATTTTTATTAGCGGTCACAAGCATCCTCGTTTGTCGATGCACCGTGGTGCTAAGAAGAAAAAGGGCGAATACTTTGGTCCTTATCCTGATTCCGGCGCTGTGCGTGAGACGCTACACCTAATCCAAAAGATTTTCCCTGCCCGCCAGTGTGAAGATACGGTTTATGCCAATAGAACGCGCCCGTGTTTGATGTATCAGATTGGTCGTTGTGCTGCGCCATGTGTTAGCTCAATCATCTCTGATGAAGAGTACAGTGAACTTATCGACTACGTTCGTCTGTTCCTGCAAGGGAAAGACAAATTAGTCCTTGAGACGCTCATCGACAAAATGGACAAGGCAAGCCGTGAGCTTCGTTTTGAACAAGCTGCCGCTTTCCGTGATCAAATCCAAGCGATTCGACGTGTGCAAGAACAACAATACGTATCTGACGATTCAATGGAAGATATGGACGTGTTGGGATTTGCTCAAGAGAATGGCGTAGCGTGTATTCATATCTTGATGATTCGCCAAGGCAAGGTTTTAGGCAGTAGAAGCCATTTCCCTAAAATTCCCAACAATACGGTGCGAGAAGAGGTCTTTTCGAGCTTTTTAAGCCAATACTATCTTGCGCATAGTGAAGCGAGAACCATCCCAACCCGTTTGATTCTCAATGCCGATTTGATGGAAGATGTCACACCGATTCAAGAAGCCTTGTGTGAAGTAGCGGGTCGTAAGATTCACTTCAATACCAACCCTTCAGGTACTCGAGGTCGTTACCTTAAATTGTCTAATACCAATGCATTGACGGCTATTACCACCAAGATTAATCACAAGATGACGATTAATCAGCGCTTCAAAGAGCTCCAAGAAGTGCTGTCGATGGATGCTATCAAGCGCATGGAATGTTTTGATATCAGTCATACCATGGGTGAAAGCACGATTGCGTCGTGTGTGGTGTTCAATCAAGAAGGCCCGGTTAAACCAGAGTACCGTCGTTACAACATCACCGGCATTACAGGTGGCGATGATTATGCAGCGATGGCTCAGGCGCTTGAGAGACGTTATTCGAAGCAACTCGATGTCGACAAGATCCCAGACATCATCTTTATCGATGGTGGTAAAGGTCAGCTAAACCGCGCTCATGAGATCATTTCTCAATATTGGGGTGATTGGCCGTTTAGACCAAGAATGATGGGTATTGCGAAAGGCGTGACGCGTAAACCGGGTTTAGAAACTTTGGTAACCCTTGAAGGTGAAGAGTTTAATTTACCTAGCGATGCACCAGCGCTGCATCTTATCCAGCACATTCGTGATGAGAGCCATAATCATGCGATTGCAGGGCACAGGGCGAAACGTGGTAAAACGCGCAGAACCAGTGCTTTGGAAGGAATTGAAGGGGTAGGACCTAAACGTCGTCAAGCTTTGCTGAAATATATGGGTGGCTTACAAGAACTTAAGCGTGCAACTGTCGAAGAAATAGCCAAAGTGCCGGGCATTAGTCATTCTTTGGCAGAAAACATTTATCAAGCATTGAAACAATAGTAAAAATCCCGCACCATTAAAGCGCAATTAATAAGAGCCCAATAATATGCGTTTGAATATACCTAACATTTTGTCCTTACTGAGACTATTTTTGATCCCAGTATTCGTTGTCGTTTTCTATCTACCTTATCAATGGGCTCCTTTCGCTGCTGCGATGGTGTTTTGGGTAGCCGGTTTCACTGATTGGCTAGATGGCATGCTAGCTCGTAAGTTAGGGCAAACGTCTCGCTTCGGTGCCTTCATTGACCCTGTGGCTGACAAAGTGTTGGTCGCTACGGCTCTTATCCTGATTACAGAGCATTACCACTCTATTTGGATAACTATTCCAGCCGTGACCATGATTGCTCGTGAGATCATCATTTCAGCGCTTCGTGAATGGATGGCTGAAATCGGTAAACGCGCAAGTGTTGCGGTATCTTGGGTTGGTAAAGTCAAAACGGTTTCTCAGATGTTCGCTCTTTGGGTACTTATCTGGAGATACGACGACTGGATGGTGTGGGTAGGTTACATTGCACTGTATGTCGCCACCGTTCTTACTTATTGGTCAATGGCACAATACTTGATGGCTGCCAAAGACGATTTGTTAGACGAAAAACATCATTGATGAAGAAGCGAGCTGAGGCTCGCTTTTTTGATCTTTAACCTAAGGTTAAGTTATCAATAGTGGATATCTAATGTGATATAGATCTCCTTTGAATAACCCGCTCACAGTGTGTTTTGAACATAAAGTCAGCCATTTGGCTTGTTTCGTATGAAATCTATTCAAACGAATTAAAAATACAAAAATAATATTGACTCAATCGTCTGAATCCGTAGAATGCATCCCGTACCCAAGAGGATGGCAATGAGCGATTCGATTGGAGTTACTAAGGCGCCTTGGCAGAGTGGCTATGCAGCGGATTGCAAATCCGTGGACCTCGGTTCGACTCCGGGAGGCGCCTCCATTCTCTCTTTCTTCTAGAAAGAATTTGAATGAAAATGCGATACTAGCTCAGTTGGTAGAGCGCAACCTTGCCAAGGTTGAGGTCATCGGTTCGAACCCGATGTATCGCTCCAAATTTTGTAATGTTGATTGGCGTCAGCATTAAGATGGTGTTTTACTTTTCAGTAATCGGCATCGCAATAAAGAATTGCGTGCCCTGGTGGTGGAATTGGTAGACACAAGGGATTTAAAATCCCTCGGCGTTCGCGCTGTGCCGGTTCAAGTCCGGCCCGGGGCACCATCTATTAAAGTCTTTATCTCGATAAAGCAAATGCGATACTAGCTCAGTTGGTAGAGCGCAACCTTGCCAAGGTTGAGGTCATCGGTTCGAACCCGATGTATCGCTCCAAATTAAGAAGCCCGAACAGAAATGTTCGGGCTTTTTGGTTTCTGACGTTTAGCTTTTACGTTTAAGAACTCTTCTTGTTCGAATCCGCACTCAACATTCATTTCTATCTCTGTTTCAAATTTTGCAATCAAGTTAGTTTTTAAAAGCGAGATTCCCTATGAACTCGTTCCTCGTGCTAGGGAATGACGGAAAGACGCCATGACCTAAAAGCTTCTCTAGCAACGTTTATAACCCCACGTCGTCATCCTCGGGTATGAGGAACGAATGAACCGGGGATCTCTTTCCCAAACGATAGTGTGACGATATTTACAGCAATTGCTTAGCCACCGCTGCTATTTATCAAGCTATTACTAAAAACTATTGATCGTTCATTTCACTTTATGTTACTTTCCCGCGCAATCTCGGAATGAAAATGTTCAAGAAGAGCAACGATTGCTTCTGGGGGATACGCGTAGTGACCATTCTTGCTGATTGGGACATTACGTAGGGTAGGTATTGGCTAGTCCTTTAGCTGATAGACGGGATACTTATGGCGCAGTTCGTCATGTTAATGGGAAACCCAACATTGAACACACTAACTACAACATTGCTAATCAGCTCTGCATTTCCAAAGGGACCAGCTCCTCATAGCTGCCCGATCCTGCAAAAATGTCCAATTCTTCAAAACAGTAGCATTACTGAACCTTGAGCTCACGCTAACAATTTATCGCTGTCTTAAGACGGCTTAATTTCGTATTCGTCATTTGACTTATGCGAGCGTACAGCTATATCTCATTTCTAGACAATACGTGTACTTCACTATGAACTCTCTCCAAATTTAACGAGAGTTGGTGGGTAATTGCGTCTGATGGAGGTGAGTATGAACACATTCAAGGGGACTTTTATGACTACCGCCTTTGAAGTCGATATCAATACTATCGCAAATTCATTTTCAACTATGGTTCCTATCTTAGAGGGAACGTACGACCTAACACCTGACGCTATTTTGCTAGAGCAAGAACAGCATGAGTCGGATGTTCGCTCTTACCCAAGACGCCTGCCTATTGCTATTAAACGAGCATGTGGCGCTTTAGTTGAAGATACTCGTGGCCAACTCTTTCTCGATTGCTTAGCCGGTGCAGGTACACTTTCTCTGGGTTACAACCACCCTGAGATTAACCAAGCACTTAAAGACCAACTCGATTCTGGTTTGCCATACCAAACACTTGATATCACGACTCAAGCAAAAGAGACGTTTATCAAGCGGGTTAAAGCTTTTCTTCCTCAAGACTTTTCAAATAACTCGGTTCTTCAATTCTGTGGCCCATCTGGCGCTGACGCTGTGGAAGCGGCGATCAAGCTCGCCAAGCAAACCACAGGTCGCAACACCATGTTTGCTTTCCGTGGTGCTTACCATGGTATGACGAACGGCACCATGGGTATGATGGGTAACCTCGGCACTAAAGAGCGTCGTAGCGGCTTGATGTCTGATGTGCACTTCATGCCTTTCCCATACAACCTACGCTGCCCGTTTGGTATTGGTGGTGAAGCGGGTGCTAACGCGAGCATTCGTTACATCGAACGTATGTTGAATGATGACGAGTCTGGCATCATGAAACCGGCGGCGATGATCGTTGAGCCTGTGCAAGGTGAGGGCGGTGTGATTCCTGCTCCAGCATCTTGGTTACAAGGCCTACGTCGCATCTGTGATGAGCACGGCATCCTACTGATTTTTGATGAGATTCAGTGTGGTGTGGGCAAAACTGGCCATCGATTTGCGTTTGAAGAGTCTGGTGTTAATCCAGATATCTTATGTTTATCTAAAGCGATTGGTGGCGGACTGCCTATGTCGCTGCTTGTGTTCGATAAGAGCATTGATACATGGAAAGCGGGTGAGCACACCGGTACATTCCGTGGTAACCAATTAGCAATGGTCTCTGGCGCTAAGGCGTTGGAGATCATCGAACGAGATGGCTTAGTTGAGCACGCGAACATCGCAGGCCAATATTTACGTCACGGGCTTGAGAAGATTCAATCACGCGTTAGCTGTATTGCTGAAGTTCGTGGTAAAGGCCTGATGCTCGGTGCTGAGATCAAACAACCAAATGGTGAGCTTAACAAGTTTGGCGAACCACAATCAGACGGCGAACTAACCCTAGCTATTCAACGAGCAGCGTTAGAGCGTGGCTTGATGGTTGAAAAGGGTGGTCGTGATGGCTCGGTAATTCGTTTCCTTCCGCCAATGATTATCTCTTTTGAGCAGATTGACTTTGCACTCCGCGTAATGGAAGAAGCGATCATCGCAGCTGGTGGTGGCTTACAACAAGACCCAGCTTCAAGCGAACAAGCAAACCAAGAATGGAACAAGCATTTCATCCATACAGGTTTAGGCGGTAGCGACGAATTTGCTAACGTGATGAACCAAACCACTCAAGCGATGAAAGCGGTTTTTGAACAGGTTGAAACCCCTTATTCGGGTTTAGATCCAAAAGTGCTAGAAGCAGCTATCAATGCTGTCGACCTTGATAACAATCAACACGCTTTGGTTGATGTTGTAGATAGTACTGCAGACCTTGTCGCTGCAAACTCCATCTTCGTGCAACACCCAGATTGCATTGCACACCTTCACACTCCTCCTCTTATGGCTTCGGTAGCAGCGGAATCGATTATCGCGGCGTTGAATCAATCAATGGATTCATGGGACCAAGCATCGGCTGCGACTTATGTTGAGCAGCGCGTTGTGGATTGGATGTGTGACAAATACCAACTTGGCGCACAAGCTGACGGTGTTTTCACTAGCGGAGGCACGCAAAGTAACCTAATGGGTTTATTGCTTGCGAGAGACTGGGTTGCGGATAAGCACAATGGTCATTCTATCCAAAAGCTTGGCTTACCAGAATACGCGAGCAAACTGCGTATCTTATGTTCAAAGAAATCTCACTTCACGGTTCAAAAGTCAGCCTCTCTACTAGGGCTAGGCGAAGCGGCAGTGTGCTGTGTTGATACCAATGCAAACGGCACTATCAAGCCTGACTTGCTAGACGCAGAAGTGAAAGCACTGAAAGCACAAGGTCTGATTCCTTTTGCTGTGATTGGTACTGCGGGCACAACCGATCATGGTGCTATCGATGACCTTGATGCGATTGCAGAAATCGCAAGTCAGCAAGATCTTTGGTTCCATGTCGACAGTGCATACGGTGGCGCGCTTATCTTGAGTAGCCACAAGGCTCGCTTACAAGGCATCGAAAAAGCGGACTCTGTGAGTGTCGATTTCCACAAATTGTTCTATCAAACAATCAGCTGCGGCGCGGTATTGTTGAAAGACAAAGCGAACTTTAAGTACCTTCTACATCACGCAGATTACCTAAACCGCGAACACGATGAACTGCCAAATCTAGTCGATAAGTCTATTGCGACCACCAAGCGTTTCGATGCATTGAAAGTCTTCATGACGATGCAAAGCGTTGGACCAAAGCAGTTGGGTGATATGTACGACCATCTTCTTGAGCAAACGCTAGAAGTGGCAGACCTGATTCAAAACCAAGCTGACTTAGAGCTACTCGCAGAGCCGTCATTATCAACAGTGCTGTTCCGATCTAAGCCGTCAGCAAACGGCGAGCTAGATTTAGACAAACTGAATCAAACGCTAAGACTGGAAGCGCTGACTCGTGGCATTGCTGTTCTTGGCGAAACGGTCGTTGATGGTAAAAGCGCGTTGAAATTTACTATCTTGAATCCGTGCTTAAAGACATCAGATTTCAAATCTCTAATTAACAAAATTCAAACTCTAGCCACTGAGCTAGCAGAACAACAAGGGTAATTAATACTATGGCTATTCTACAAATTGGTGCAGGCGGCGTTGGTTGGGTTGTTGCACACAAAGCAGCACAAAATAACGAAGTACTGGGTGATATCACAATCGCTTCTCGCACAATCGCGAAGTGTGAAAAAATCATCGAATCTATCAAGGGCAAAAACAACCTTAAAGATTCAACTAAGAAACTAGAAGCACGTTCAGTAGACGCTGATGATGTTGATGCGCTTGTTGCTTTGATTAAAGAAGTTCAGCCGGATCTAGTGATCAACGCTGGTCCTCCTTGGGTAAACATGGCAATCATGGAAGCATGTTACCAATCTAAAGTTTCTTATTTAGATACATCGGTAGCGGTTGACCTATGTTCTGAAGGCCAACAAGTACCACAAGCTTACGATTGGCAGTGGGGCTACCGTGAGAAGTTCGCTGAAGCAGGCATCACAGGTATTCTTGGTGCTGGTTTCGATCCAGGTGTGGTATCAATCTTTGCTGCATACGCGGTTAAGCACTTGTTCGATGAGATTGACTCAATTGATGTAATGGATGTGAATGCTGGTGACCACGGCAAGAAGTTTGCGACAAACTTTGACCCAGAAACCAACATGCTTGAGATCCAAGGCGATTCTTTCTACTGGGAAAATGAAGAGTGGAAACAAGTACCTTGTCACTCTCGTATGCTTGAGTTTGAATTCCCGAACTGTGGTTCTCACAAAGTTTACTCAATGGCGCATGATGAAGTTCGTTCAATGAAAGAGTTCATCCCAGCTAAGCGTATCGAATTTTGGATGGGCTTTGGTGATGCATACTTGAACTACTTCAACTGCATGCGTGATATCGGTCTTCTTAGCCCAGATCCGCTAACACTGCACGATGGTACTGTGGTTCAGCCTCTGCATGTTCTTAAAGCACTACTACCGGATCCAACATCTCTAGCTCCGGGTTACACTGGTTTAACGTGTATCGGTACTTGGGTTCAAGGTAAGAAAGATGGTAAAGAGCGTAGCGTATTCATCTACAATAACGCAGACCACGAAGTGGCTTACGAAGACGTAGAGCACCAAGCGATCTCTTACACAACTGGTGTTCCAGCGATTACCGCTGCACTTCAGTTCTTCCGTGGCGAATGGGCTGATAAAGGCGTGTTCAACATGGAACAGTTAAATCCAGATCCGTTCCTAGCAACTATGCCGGAAATTGGTCTAGATTGGCATGTTCAAGAGCTTGAAGCAGGCCAAGGTCTTCCAGTGATTCATGAGCTGAAAAAATAAGAACTGATTTCTTGTTTTGATTGCTAATTAAAGGGGACATGGATTGTTCCCTTTTCGATGATGATAGCCTTGAAGCTTTGGTATCATTTATTTTGATTTTGTAACTCACTGTGCTCGGACAGGACAAAATCAAAATAAATCACACCAAAATTGTTAATTTACCTTTCCATCTATAGATGCTGCTTGAGTGTTTACAAAAATGACGTTTAAGAAAGAAGAACTAAAAACCCCATATTTCATGATCAACGAAGACAAGTTGATTGCGAACTTAGAAAAAGCCAAGCAACTGAAAGAGATTTCAGGTGTGAAATTGGTACTTGCGCTTAAGTGCTTCTCGACTTGGGGCGTGTTTGACATCATCAAACCGTACCTAGACGGTACTACTAGTTCTGGCCCTTATGAAGTGAAATTAGGTCACGAAACTTTTGGCGGTGAAACTCATGCTTACAGTGTGGGCTACAGTGAAGATGACGTGAGAGAGGTTGCTGACATCTGCGACAAGATGATCTTCAACTCTCAAAGCCAACTTGCTGCTTACCGTCATATTGTTGAAGGTAAAGCTTCACTGGGTTTACGTTTAAATCCGGGCGTGAGCTACGCAGGGCAAGACTTGGCGAATCCAGCACGTCAATTCTCGCGTTTGGGCGTGCAAGCTGACCACATCAAACCAGAAATTTTCGATGAGATTAATGGTGTGATGTTCCACATGAACTGTGAGAACAAAGACGTCGATGCGTTTATCGGCCTGCTTGATTCAATCTCAGAACAGTTTGGTGAGCACTTAGATAAGTTGGACTGGGTGAGCATGGGCGGAGGTGTGTTCTTCACATGGCCTGGCTATGACATCGAAAAACTCGGTCTTGCGCTGAAAGCCTTCTCTGAAAAGCACGGTGTGCAGATGTATCTTGAGCCGGGTGAAGCGATCATCACTAAAACAACCGACCTAGTTGTGACAGTGGTCGATATTGTTGAGAACGTGAAGAAAACAGCGATTGTGGATTCAGCGACTGAGGCGCACCGCCTTGACACGCTTATCTACAATGAGCCCGCATCAGTATTGGAAGCATCAGAAACAGGCAGCCATGACTACGTGATTGGTTCGTGTTCATGTCTTGCGGGCGATCAGTTCTGCGAAGCGAGCTTTGATGAGCCACTTAAGATTGGTCAAAAGCTGCATCTGTTAGACAGCGCGGGTTACACAATGGTGAAATTGAACTGGTTCAATGGCCTTAAAATGCCTTCAATCTACTGTGAACGTAGCAGTGGTGAAGTTCAGAAGCTAAATGAATTCGGCTATGAAGACTTCAAACGCTCATTATCACAATGGTCAGTTAAGTAACTGAATCACAAGTTCAGAGCAATACAAAGAGCAGCTAATGAGCTGCTCTTTTTTGTTCTTTAATTTTGTTTATTTAGCTTTCAATCATCACACGAGTATCTTCACTGAGCGTTTCGAGTTCATTAACTACGTCGTCGATCTGTACTTCGATTGGCAGCTTAACGGCGATTTTTGATGTGAATAGACTTGAGCTAACACCGCCGCCACCAGCGATAAAGACGCGGTGACAATCCATATCGAGAATACTGATTCCTTGTCTATCCAATACATGAGTCACTTCGTTGACGATACCTGCTCGGTCGTTAGAGTCGAGTCTCAAGTGATGGACCGTGTCTTGAACATTGTATGTATGATCGGAATCGACAAACTGCACGATGAGATCTGGATTGGCGCTGAACGCTTCTTTTACAATCGATTCGTTGATGACTGGAAGTTGAACCTTTAGTACGCCTGCGACTTGGTCTTCAATAAAGTTCACTTTACTGATGAGCCATTTGCCGTCGTTTTCGTGAGTAACCGCAGCAAGCTGTTTGATTGTTGCTGGTGATGCTTTTCCGATAAAGTTTACGATAAATGTACTGTTCATATCAGCCCCCAAGGTTTCAATTATTCTTTGCTAATTAAATGTTTGATATCACGCGATAAAGTTCTTTAATTTCAGTGTAGAAGGTTACATCGAACAATGTTTGACCTAGGTCAATTTTTGAAACTAAGCTTCGATGCAAAAAAAGAGAATGAAGAGTAGGGCACAAAAAAAGCGGCTAGAGAGCCGCTTTTTAGAAGAGTTGTCACTGTGATTGATGATTCAGCAACTTATATTCAATAACTTATATTGAGTAGTACTAGAGACGAATTAGAACGTTACTTTGAAGTTCATACCAACAAACTGAGAGTCGTATGGTGCGCCAGCATCGTAAGCAAAACGTGCAGCGTCTTGGTTATCCCACCAAGGGTTAGTATTCAGGTTAACTTCTGCATCACCGCCCCATGCGTCACTTACCCAGTAGTGAATGTGTCCAACAGGGTTAAGGAAGAATAGCGACACATCACCCATGGTTTGAGAGCCCATCACTTCGCCACCTGAAGCAATGATATCCTGCTCTGCTTCTAGCATCATTTCACCGACAACCGCACCGAAGAAAGGTGTGATGAAGAGATCTTGCCATGAAGGTACTTCTGCAAACGCTTCTACGCCGTATTCCCAGAAGAACGTCGACATAGTCCAAGAGTATAAGAATGACTCAAACTCGTCGTAACCTGCGTGTCGAGCTGCGGTGTAGTAAACACCACCGAAATATGGGTGCATTACGTAGTTTAGGAAGTGTTCGTCACGGTCCCATGTTGGACCAGCAGAAACGTTATCTTTCCACTTTTTACCTAATGAGCTGATATCACGTTGGTCATCATCCCACTTAGTAATACTTTCAGGGAGCAGAGTCATTAGACCCACTGTCGCGACACTCAAGCCAAGAATGGTGTAGGTTTGACCCATTAGGTAATCCCAATCTTTCTCCTGACTCACCAACATGTGTTTTGGTTGTTGGATTGAGAAGTCGTACTCATCACTCGACTCGCTCAGTGCGTAATTGGTACTAGGCTTGTAGGTGTACAAGTTGTCATTAAAACAGTAATCTTGAGCACATTCATCCGAGTAAGAAAGGTTGATTGGCTGGTCGAAGTCGTATTGGCTTGCAACCGAGTTAACTGACATTAGCATTGAAAATGCGGCAGTAACCTTTGCTAGTAACGGTGATTTGGCCACAAGGGTCTCCATGACAAAGTTTGGAATTGATCAGGGTCACAATTATCTATTAAATGCCTGATTTAGGGAACTAATAATTTATAGCTTTTCCTAAGAAAACCTTAGGTTTAACATTATTAATATTAGTGAAAAGGCGAATTGCTCCAAATTCAACCATAGACCAGTTTGTAAATAATGCAGTGTCTTTTTATGACAACAAGGGATAGAAATATGACGAAAATCGCAATGTTAAGCACAGGTGAAGAAGTTCTTCATGGAGACATTGTAGATACAAACGCAGCTTGGATGTCTGCTGAGTTTTATCAGCATGGTTTTGCGCTTGCTAAGCGCTCAACTGTGGGTGATCAAATGAATGCTCTTGTTGAAGAACTGCTGATGCTGAGCTTTAACTATGATGTGGTTATCGTTAATGGTGGTTTAGGCCCGACAACCGATGATATGAGTGCTGCCGCCGCTGCAGCTGCTTCCGAGCAGAAACTCGTCATGTTCCCTGAATGGCTTGCTCGTATGGAAGAGATGTTCTCTGGACGTGGCATGCCAATGCCAGACAGCAACCTTAAACAAGCTTTGTTACCTGCGAGTTCAGAGATTGTCGATAACCCTGTGGGGACGGCTTGTGGCTTCAAACTGAAAATTAACGATGCGACTTTCTATTTCACGCCGGGTGTACCAAGTGAATTCAAGCGCATGGTGACGTTTGAGATTCTTCCTGACTTGTCGTGTACCTACCCTCAAGTGGTTGCCTCTGAATGCAGTCGACTGTTTACGTTTGGTTTGTCTGAGTCCGGTATCTCTGATGTTTTGGATCAACTAAAGCTGCCTGAAGGTTATGAACTTGGTTATCGCTCTTATCTGCCGTTCATTGAGGTGAAATTGTTTGGGCCTAAGGCAGACTTAGAAACTCGCGTTAAGCTTCTGCAGATGGTTTACAAGCTGCTAGAGAGTAATGTCGTTAGTGTTGATGAGCCGATGATTGACCATATTGGACACATCATGGCGGAAAAAAAGAAGACGTTATCTGTGTCTGAAGTGTCGACCAAAGGTTCACTGTCAGCGTGGCTGCAATTGAATGAGCAGATAGAAGATTGCTTCGGACACTCATGGGTGATGGCTGAGCCAAAAGAGCGTGAACTTGAAAAGAGCGATCCATTAGCCGCGACCTTTGCGCTGGCTGGAGCAACAAGAGATAAGTGCGGAACTGAATTGGCTTTGGTGACTGGTAAGCTGGAAGGCAACACATTCAGCGTTGCATTGTCGACTGAAGCAGGCGAGTGGGGGCAGGTACTTGAGTTTTATCGTCAGTACTCGCGTGAAGACCAACGCAACGTGATTAAGACCGTTGCCGCCGATATGCTGAGAAGGCATTTAGATAACAAACCGATGTTTGGTACATATTCTTCGGTTAAGCGATTAAAAGACATGTTTATTCCAGCGGCTATCATTAAGTAGCTATGTAAGCTAACGATGTAAGCGAACTCGCTAAGTCTGTATTAAAAACGCTAGAAAAAACGAAATAAAAAGGCCCAACATCTAAATAGGTGTTGGGCCTTTTGTTTATCTAGCCTTCTAGATAACCAAACAAGCAGCGATGTTTACACGCAACTCATGTCTGTAAGAACTCGATTACAAACCGCTTGTCATATGTAGGCTGTAGAACAAACCACGGCCGATTAACTCTGAAGCCAAGAACAATACTAGTGCTAAGCCAAGGTTAACTGGGTTCACTTTTGCTTTGTTCAGCATAGGTAGAATCCAAATCAACAAGCTTGCCATTAGCAGTGCCACTTGAAGAATCACATAGCTACCTAAACCATCGACTAACTCAGACGCTTTTGCCGCTGAAGTTTGGATGTCTCCGATTAGGTTCAGTTTTCCTACTGTCACAAGCAAGCTGATAGCAACAGCGATAACAGCCAACATGGTGATGTTACGGTCAACCGTAAAGCGGCTGTCGTTTGCGAATACAATTACGAACTGAGATAACAGCAAGCCACCCACAACCATCGTCATGATGAAGCTCAGTGGTGTGTAGATGTTGTCCCACGTCGGTACTGTGTTGATCATGTATACGTTGATCATCGCGTACATGAAGATAACACCCAGTACCATCGCGCCAACCATCAGTGCTTTCTGGATAGCAACGCCACCTTTCTTGACTACCGACAGTAACCATTGCAGGCCACCGACAGCGAAGAATGCCGCACCGAAGAACACTTCGTTAGACAACCAAGCCGAACCTAGCTGATTAAAAGCGTTAAACGCGCGCAGTGGAGAGCCAAGGTGCGTTGTCGAGAACATGAAGCCAAGACCCATCAGTACCCATAGGATAAACATTGGAACCTTGTAGCTGTTCAGCTTCTCTTCGTCATGACCAAGTACCAGTGCACGTGCGCCAATCAGTAAGTAACCACCAACCGCAGTTTGCGCCAGCACCGTAAAGAAGATTAAAGACCACTCATGAAAAATCATCTTACACCTCCTTCGGGTTTGCTAGGTGACCGCTGGTATCGCCAGTCGGCTTCGCGTTTTTGTTCAGCTTAATCACGATGTTTGGTAGCGTTTCTGTTGAAGATGGCAGTGGAGCCACATCCGCACCAGAGCCGTACTTCTCGCGAAGTGTATTGATTTCACCAAACTCCAATGCACGAAGTGGGCAAGACTCAACACAGATAGGCTGTTTGCCTTCAGAAACACGTTGGTAACAACCATCGCATTTCGTCATATGACCTTTCTTAGCATTGTATTGTGGTGCGCCGTAAGGACACGCATTGCTACAGTGCTGACAACCAATACATACGCTCTCATCAACCACAACCAAACCGTCTTCATCACGTTTGTGCATTGCGCCCGAAGGACACACTTTCACACACGCTGGGTTAGTACAGTGGTTACAAGCGATAGATAGGTAGTAAGAAAAGACATCTTTCTGAACCCAGGTATCACCATCTTGAGTGAAACCACCACCGGCATATTCGTATACGCGACGGTAGTTCGTTTTGATGTCTAGATCGTTATAATCTTTACAAGCAAGCTGACAGGTTTTACAACCCGTGCATTTACTTGAATCAATGTAAAAGCCGTATTGTTTCATTCCAACCTACCTTATGCTTTCTTTAGCGCTTTGATTTGAACTAGGTTTGTATGCTGAGGGTTACCCTTAGCAAGTGGGCTCGGGCGCTGAGTCGTCAGCACGTTGATAGAGCCTGCATGGTCGATCTTCTGACCATCTGGTGCGTACCATGCACCTTCGCCTAGTGCGACAACTCGAGGAAGAATCCTAGGTGTCACTTTCGCTGGAATATGTACTTCGCCACGGTCGTTGAAAATACTCACCATGTCGCCGCTATCAATACCACGTTCTTTTGCATCGATTGGGTTGATCCACAACTCTTGCGGTGCTGCTGCTTTGATTTCTGCAACGTTGCCGTAAGTCGAGTGAGTACGAGCCTTGTAGTGGAAACCGGTTAGCTGAAGTGGGTACTTCTCTGCTAGTGGGTCGTTATGACCTTCGAAAGAGTCCGCGTAAATCGGAAGTGGGTGAATCACTTCGTCTTCTTTCAGCTTCCAAGTCTTCGCGATATCAGCCAGTTGCTCTGAGTAGATCTCGATCTTGCCACTTGGTGTGGTCAGTGGGTTCGCTTCAGGATCTTTACGGAAATCTTCATAAGCGATGTAGTGGTGGTCGTAGCTACGTTTGTAGATACCCAGCTCTTTCATCTCTTCGAAGGTTGGCAGTGTTGGATCGTTCTTACGAGTTTCTGCGTAAAGGTGCTCAATCCATTGCTCTTGAGTACGGCCTTCGGTGAACTCTTTTTCTACGCCCATTCGTTTCGCAAGCTGAGTACACATCTCGTAGATAGATTTCGCTTCAAACTGAGGCTCAATCGCTTTCTGCGCGTAGATGAAGTAAGGCATGTTCGCCGCTTTACCGTCCATACACCAGTCGTCTTGCTCAGACGTTGTTAAGTCTGGCAGGATGATATCGGCGTACTTCGCTGAAGACGTCATATGGTTATCAACCACGACAATCATTTCACACGCACTTTCATCTTGAAGAATCGCGTGAGTCTTGTTGATGTCTGAGTGTTGGTTAATGATGCAGTTACCTGCGTAGTTCCAGATCATCTTGATTGGGTTCTTAAGGCGCTCTGCACCGCGAACACCATCAGTGATGTCGGTCATTTCATGGTGACGGTAAATCGCGTCTGTCCACATGAACATTGAAATAGACGTTTCAACTGGGTTTGGCACAGTAGGGAAGCGCACAAATGGAATGTTGATGTCGCTTTCACGAGCGCCTGTTGAACCGCCTGATACGCCCACAGAGCCAGTGAGCAGTGACAGCATCGCGATTGCACGACACGCTAGTTCACCGTTCGCAGTGCGTTGTAAGCCCCAACCTTGGTGAATCGCACATGGTTTCGCTGTGCCCATTTCACGGCCAAGCTTAACGATGGTGTCAACTGGAATACCCGTGATCTTAGAAGCCCATTCTGGTGTCTTCTCTACGCCATCTTCACCTAAACCTAGGATGTAAGATTTGTAGTCGCTGTTTTTAGGCGCTGATGCAGGAAGGGTCTTCTCATCGTAACCGACACAGTATTTGTCTAGGAACGGTTGGTCGACAAGGTCTTCAGTGATCATCACGTGTGCAAGACCCGCTACCAATGCCGCATCTGTAGAAGGACGAATTGGGATCCATTGATCTTCACGGCCACCGGCAGTATCGGTGTAGCGAGGGTCGATGATGATCGTTCTTGCGTTTGATTTGTTTTTGCTTTCAACGTAGTGGTGGATCTGGCCGCCACCAGACATACGTGTCTCAGCAGGGTTGTTACCAAACTGAATGTTAAGTTTAGTGTTCTCTAAATCAGAGAAAGAGTTGTTGTTTGCCCAACCGCCGTAGGTGTAGCTCAAGCCTTTCGTGATTTGCGCTGTTGAGTAGTCACCGTAATGGTTTAAGTAACCACCACTTAGGTTCATTAGACGAGCAATCAGCGTTTGAGCTGGTGGCCAAGATTTAGTAACCGTGCCGCCCAGCGTACCTGTACCGTAGTTTAGGTAGATAGTGTCGTTACCGTAGTCTTTGATAAGGCGTTGCATGGTGCCAGCGACTTCATCATAAGCCTCTTCCCAGCTAATACGCTTAAACTTACCTTCACCACGTTTACCCACACGTTTCATTGGGTACTTTAGGCGATCTGGGTTATAAACACGGCGGCGCATCGAGCGACCACGTAGACACGCACGAACTTGGTGATGACCGTATTCGTCAGTGCCTGTGTTGTCTGTTTCTACGTATTTGATTTCACCGTTTTGTACATGCATACGCAGTGGGCAGCGAGAGCCACAGTTTACTGTACATGCACTCCATACGATTTTCTCATCCACATTTTCAGCAACTGCAGCCGCTACTGGTTTGGATTTGAAAGGTAATGCAATACCGCCCGCAAGTGCAGCTGCACTACCTACTGCAGAGGAAGCTTTCATGAAGCCTCTTCGAGTAAGATTCATTACCCCAGATTCTTTCTTATTCGTCATTCTAAGATGCCTTTTGCTATTGATAGCTAGCACTTTATAGGTAGTTTGTTCTTTATGTATTTATTTCGAATTATTGATTGATTGGCATCAAATAAGTGTGGAATTTAAAGTTTATGAATTGAATGTATAAAATAGATCAAAGAATGAAATGAGTTAATTAATATAATTATCTTTAAACCTATAACGGTATAAATAATAATGATTATCGATACGCATAAATTGTTGGGTTCGCTATTTTATCAAGCGACAAGTAAAGAACAGTTAATCACCATTGTCGAAGCTTTGGTTGAGAGCGAAGTACTCTCTGAAGAATGCTTGCAGGCATTAAGAAGCGAAGACGAAGATGCGCTCGCAGCAGAGTTCAGCCGCCTGTTTGAAGGCGTTGGAGACATGCCAGCTCCGCCTTGGGGTTCTGTGTACCTAGATAAAGACCGCGTTGTGTTTGGTGCTTCTACGGTTGAGTATCGCCAGTTTTTAGAATTGAATCAGATTGAATTAGACACTGGGTTAAGAGAGCCGGAAGATCAATTTGGTTTAATGTTATTCGCTCATGCGTATTTGTTAGAAAATAATAATATTAATTCAGCCGGTGAATTACTTGAGGGTCACTTATTAACTTGGTCTTCTGTTTATTTAGAAAAACTAAATAAAGCATCAGAGTTATCTTTTTATAAAAAACTATCGGTTGATGTAATAGATTGGTTTAAGTACTTAATATCTGAATATAATTTAAACGTTGCTACTAAAAAGTTATATATCGACTAATGTCTGAACAAATAAATTCAAATAGACGCGGTTTCTTAACTCGACTTTCTAAACCGGTTAAAGCAGCCGCGAATTATGAAGAGATATCACAGCGCTTGCATGCAAGACCGCCAAGAGCGGTCGATGAGGTGCTGTTTGAGCGTCTTTGCGACGGTTGTGGATTGTGTGAACAATCGTGTCCAAATAGCGTTATTGAGATGCTAGAGGGCAGTGCGCTGCTGAATTTGGATTACAACAGTTGTTCTATGTGTAACAAATGCACTGAAGTGTGTCCGACCGGCGCACTTCATCCAACGGTCACGCCTTATATCGACCTCAAGCCGAGCTTTGCGGATAGCTGCAATAATTACATGCAAATGGACTGTTCAGCATGCCAAACGGCGTGTTCAGCTGGTGCAATACACATCGAAGTAGGAGAGTTGCCTACAGTGGACAAAGATAAGTGTAACGGCTGTGGAGAGTGCCGAAGCGCTTGTTATATTGGCTCTGTGACTCTTAACCTGACTCAGCAATAAACGTTTGGCTTTGTATGACACAAGCCAACAGGAAGATTTGGTTGAGTGATAGACGAGTCGCTTTAGATACCTAAAGACATAAATAGAAAAGGGTCCGCATTCCTAAAGGAAGCGGACCCTTTTTTGATTCTTATTGACGATATTCGAACAAAGTGACCTAAAGCCAGCTGGCTTATGCGCGTTTTTGCTTGTTTCTATGAATAACGTTACTCAGCGATAGCTCAGTCTTTGCTTTACAGATACAAGGCAATATCTCATTACCTTGCGTGTAAGCCATAGCAAAACCAACGTACTCGACCTCACCAGAATCCAACGTGCAGCGGCAAGCGCCACAGTGACCATCTCGGCAGTTGTATTCTGGCTCTAACCCAGCTTGTTCCATTGTTTCCAACAGAGTGTTTGAAGGGTTAGATTCAATTGAAGTCAGTTTGTTGATTTTGATTGTTGGCATTACAGCTCAAATCCTTCAAAGTCGTCAGCTTTTACTTCGTTGTCGATTTGGCCAACTAGGTAAGAACTGATTTCTGCTTCTTGTGGAGCAACTTGAACGTTATCTGAAGACAACCAAGCGTTGATCCATGGAATTGGGTTCGACGTTGCTGCTGGGTAAGCCGTACCTAGGCCAACAGCCTGCATACGGATGTTGGTAATGTACTCAACGTATTGGCAAAGAATGTCTTTGTTCAGACCAATCATAGAGCCATCTTTGAATAGGTATTCTGCCCACTCTTTCTCTTGCTCAGCCGCTTCTTTGAATAGGTCGAAACACTCTTGCTTACACTCTTCAGCGATCTGCATGAATTCAAAATCATCTTGACCATTGCGTAGCAAGTTGATCATGTGCTGTGTACCAGTAAGGTGAAGGGCTTCATCACGAGCGATTAGCTTGATGATCTTCGCGTTACCTTCCATTAGCTCACGCTCAGCGAATGCAAATGAACATGCGAAACTTACGTAGAAACGAATCGCTTCTAGTGCGTTTACAGACATTAGACATAGGTAAAGTTTCTTCTTCAGGTCGTGAAGTGAAATCTTGACGTCTTCGCCGTTGATGCTGTGGTTGCCTTCACCGCAGCGGTGGTAGTCAGCCGTTAGCTTGATTAGGTCGTCGTAGTAGAAAGCGATGTCTTTAGCACGCTTCAGAATCTCTTCATTTTCAACGATGTCGTCGAATACTACGCCTGGATCATTCACGATGTTACGGATGATGTGCGTGTAAGAACGAGAGTGAATCGTTTCAGAGAAAGACCAAGTTTCAATCCAAGTTTCAACTTCTGGTAGAGATACCAATGGAAGTAGGGCAACGTTAGGGCTGCGGCCTTGGATTGAATCTAGAAGCGTTTGGTACTTCAAGTTAGAGATGAAGATGTGCTTTTCATGCTCAGGAAGCTTGTTGTAGTCGATACGGTCGCTAGACACGTCTACTTCTTCTGGACGCCAGAAGAAAGAAAGCTGCTTCTCGATAAGCTTTTCGAAGATTTCGAATTTCTGTTGGTCGTAACGTGCAACGTTTACCGACTGACCCAAGAACATTGGTTCTTTTAGCTGGTCATTTTTTTGTTGAGAAAAAGTACTGTAAGCCATAAATGCCTCAAATCCTTTAAAGACCCGCAATAAAACGGACCCTGTTAATGCTTTAAACCCAGAGAAGATAACTTCTCTGGGGTCTTAATGTTTATTGCGGTTTAGATCTTACAACCGCCGCCTTCACAATCTTCTTCCGGCACTTGAACTGCGTCGCCTTGGTCGTCTTTAGCACCATCACGAGTGTTATGGTAGTAAAGCGTCTTAACACCGTACTTGTACGCTGTTAGTAGGTCTTGAAGCAGTTGCTTCATTGGTACTTTACCGCTGTCGTAAACACTTGGGTCATAGTTAGTGTTTGCAGAGATAGCTTGGTCAACGAATTTTTGCATGATACCCACTAGGTGTAGGTAACCGTCGTTAGAACCAATGTTCCAAAGTAGCTCGTAGTTCTCTTTAAGATTTAGGAAATCTGGAACCACTTGCTTAAGGATGCCGTCTTTCGATGCTTTCACTGATACGTAACCACGTGGTGGCTCGATACCGTTAGTCGCGTTCGAGATTTGAGACGATGTCTCAGAAGGCATAAGCGCTGTTAGCGTAGAGTTACGCAGACCGTGCTCCATGATCTCTTCACGTAGAGAATCCCAATCGTAGTGCAGTGGCTCTTCACATACTAAGTCGATATCTTTTTTGTAAGTATCGATTGGCAGTAGGCCTTTCGCGTAGTTGGTCTCGTGGAAAGATGGGCAACGGCCTTGCTCTTTCGCTAGTTCAACAGATGCTTTTAGCAAGTGGTATTGAATTGCTTCAAAAGTACGGTGAGTCAGGCCATTCGCGCTGCCATCAGAGTACTTAACACCATTCTTCGCTAGGTAGTATGCGTAGTTGATTACACCTACACCTAAAGTACGACGGTTCATTGTCGACTTGTATGCAGCTGGAAGCGGGTAGTCTTGGTAATCAAGCAGTGCATCTAGAGCACGAACAACCAGCTCAGAAAGCTCTGCTAGGTCGTCCAGTTCATTGATTGCGCCAAGGTTGAATGCTGAAAGCGTACATAGTGCAATTTCGCCTTCGTCATCTTCTACGTTAGAAAGTGGCTTAGTAGGAAGCGCGATTTCTAGACATAGGTTCGATTGACGAACAGGTGCTACTTCAGAATCAAACGGGCTGTGTGTATTACAGTGGTCAACGTTCTGAATGTAGATACGACCAGTAGAAGCACGCTCTTGCATTAGCAGAGAGAAAAGCTCAACCGCTTTTACCGTTTCACGCTTCACTGAAGGATCGTTTTCGTACTTAACGTATAGCTCTTCAAAACGGTCTTGGTTTTCGAAGAACGCATCGTAAAGGCCAGGTACGTCTGAAGGTGAGAACAGGCTGATGTTGCCACCCTGAACTAGGCGAGAGTACATAAGCTTGTTCAGCTGTACGCCGTAATCCATGTGACGAACTCGGTTCTCTTCAACGCCGCGGTTGTTTTTCAGTACTAATAGAGACTGAACTTCACCGTGCCATAGTGGGTAGAATACCGTTGCTGCACCGCCACGAACACCACCTTGAGAACAACATTTTACTGCTGTTTGGAAGTATTTGTAGAAAGGGATACAGCCTGTGTGGAACGCTTCACCATTACGGATTTCAGAACCAAGCGCACGGATACGACCTGCGTTGATACCAATACCAGCACGTTGAGATACGTAACGAACAATTGAGCTTGCTGTCGCGTTGATTGAATCAAGGCTGTCACCACACTCGATCAGTACACAAGAACTGAATTGACGAGTAGGCGTACGTACACCAGACATGATCGGTGTAGGTAGAGAAATCTTAAACGTAGACGATGCGTCGTAAAAACGTTTGATGTAGTCAAGACGAGTCGATTTCGGGTATTTAGCGAATAGACACGCAGCAACTAAAATGTAAAGGAACTGAGCACTCTCGTAGATTTCTTTCGTTACACGGTTTTGCACGAAGTATTTACCTTCGAGCTGCTTAACCGCTGCGTAAGAGAAGTCTAAGTCACGTTTGTGGTCGATGTACTCGTCAAGCTCTTCGAATTCAGCTTTCGTGTAATCTTCCATAAGGTGGCTATCGTATTTACCCATATCAACCAGTTTTGCAACGTGGTCATACAGTGCAGGCGGCTCGTATTCGCCGTACGCTTTTTTACGTAGGTGGAATACAGACAGACGTGCTGCTAGATATTGGTAATCAGGAGTCTCTTCAGAGATTAAATCCGCTGCTGACTTGATGATAGTTTCATGAATGTCAGTAGTGGTGATGCCATCGTAAAACTGAATGTGAGCTTTCAATTCTACTTGTGATACAGAAACATTGTGCAAGCCTTCAGCTGCCCATGTAATCACGCGATGGATCTTCTCTAGATCGATCGTTTCTTTGCGCCCGTTACGCTTGGTAACAGTAAGTTGTTGGTTCATTCTGCTTAATTTCCCTAACAAAACTGAACAAGGCCGTGTTTTTGTGTGTTTCTGTGTAATTTTTGTAAATTACGTTTCGGCTTTGTGATCTTGGTCTACCCATATATTGTAGTTCAAACACAACATATAGGGGTCATTTGTTTGTTGGGTTACAAGATAGTGCTACAACTGATATTTTTCAAGGTAAAGAAATGGGGTTGCTTGTGGATAAGTGGTGGATTGAAAAAAAACTGTAAGTGACCACTAACTGATGAGGTTATATGTGACTTGATTGTATAAAAGTCGGCTTTTAATGATGCTTTATTTTTGCACGCCCATAAAAAAAAATTCCTTGATCTTTGGCCAAAATGGGCGATTGATTTTAGGCGATTAAATTTAAATCGAGGTGGTCAAAATGGAAGCTAGCGCACGAAATTTAGACTGAAAAAAGTCGCAAAGTTATGGTAATTGCAACTCTTTTCATTCGTATTTTTTACAAAAGGTTTTACGGTAGGGCTACCGATATTTTTTAGCCAAAGTTTCGCGTGTGGACGATGTAGTTTACGTCTACATTTGTGCCTAAACGATAAGTGTCCGTAAGAGGATTGTAGTGCAGCCCTGTAATCCCTAGTTCTTGCAGCGGAGTGTTATCGACCATCTTGATAAGTTCAGCAGGGCGAATGAACTTCTCGTGTTCATGAGTGCCTTCTGGAACGATCCTCAATAGCTTCTCTGCACCAACAATCGCAAACAAGTAAGATTTGAAATTACGGTTTAATGTAGAAAAGAACACGTGGCCGCTCGGTTTCACCAATTTCGAACAGGCAGTGATAACAGATTGTGGGTCAGGAACGTGTTCAAGCATTTCCATGCACGTTACCACATCGTACGTCTGTGGGTTCTGTTCTGCGTGGTCTTCGATAGTGCTCTGGATGTAATCGAGCTTGGTGCCCGTTTCTAATGCGTGAAGGCGCGCGACTTCTAGCGGTTCTTTACCCATGTCTAGGCCAGTGACTACTGCGCCCTCAACAGCCATGCTTTCAGCCAAAATGCCGCCACCGCAGCCAACATCGAGGACTTTCTTACCAAATAAACCTTCGGTCTTTTCTAGCACGTAATTTAGGCGCAGTGGGTTGATTTGATGTAGAGGCTTAAACTCGCCTTCCAGATCCCACCAGCGCGACGCCATGTCTTCGAATTTTTTGATTTCTGCTGGGTCTACGTTCTGTGATTTAGTCATAATCGGCATTTCCAAGTTAAATAATGCATCCATGAAATTGCAGGCATTATAACTTGCCTTTTCGCTCTGACCAGAAGATCTACAATTTTGCTAGTTTATTGGATGTAAAGTGACCATGTTTCAGCAAGATATGATGCGGAGGTGCAATTTCTCATCAATTGATTGGCTACAAGGGTCACAAGATGGTAAAAGGAGAGGGAAAGTGATGCCTCCGTAGGTAAATTTGTGTTATATTTTTCGGTCTTATACGTATTCAAAAATACGATCTGACTATAGAGGGAAAATGGCTCTATGAGCGATCTAGCGAAAGAGATCACGCCCGTAAATATTGAAGATGAGCTTAGAGGTTCATACCTAGACTACGCGATGTCCGTCATCGTTGGTCGTGCCCTTCCAGATGTGCGTGATGGCCTAAAACCTGTACACCGCCGCGTTTTGTTCGCGATGAATGTACTAGGTAATGATTGGAACAAACCATATAAAAAGTCTGCTCGTGTAGTAGGTGATGTAATCGGTAAATACCACCCACATGGTGATAGTGCTGTATACGATACTATTGTTCGTATGGCGCAACCGTTCTCACTGCGTTACATGCTAGTTGATGGCCAAGGTAATTTTGGTTCTATCGATGGCGACTCCGCGGCTGCAATGCGTTATACCGAAGTTCGTATGGCGAAAATTGCTCACGAGCTCCTGGCTGACCTTGATAAGGAAACTGTGGATTACGTACCGAACTACGATGGTACAGAACAAATTCCAGCAGTACTTCCTACAAAAATTCCTAACCTATTGGTAAACGGTGCTTCTGGTATCGCAGTAGGTATGGCTACCAACATCCCACCACATAACCTTGGTGAAGTTGTTGATGGCTGTTTAGCATTTATCAATAATGAAGATATCACTATTGATGAGCTAATGGACTATATCCCTGGTCCTGACTTCCCAACAGCAGCACTTATCAGTGGTCGTAAAGGCATCGTAGATGCTTACAAGACTGGCCGCGGTAAGGTTTACATGCGTTCAAAAGCGGATATCGAAGTAGAGAAGAATGGTAAAGAAACCATTATCGTTACTGAGATCCCTTACCAAGTAAACAAAGCTCGTTTGATCGAGAAGATTGCTGAACTGGTTAAAGATAAGAAAGTAGAAGGCATCAGTGCACTGCGTGACGAGTCTGATAAAGACGGTATGCGTATTGTTATTGAATGTAAGCGTGATGCAGTAGGCGAAGTGGTTCTTAACAACCTATACGCTCAAACTCAACTGCAAACGACTTTCGGTATCAACATGGTTGCGTTGAATAACGGTCAACCACAGTTGTTTAACATCAAAGACATGCTTAAGTGCTTCGTAGACCACCGTCGCGAAGTTGTGACTCGTCGTACTATCTTCGAATTGAAGAAAGCACGCGACCGTGCACACATCCTTGAAGCATTGTCTCTAGCACTTGCTAACATTGATGAAATCATTGAACTGATCAAGAGCGCGCCAACACCAGCAGAAGCTAAAGTTGGTTTAGTGTCTCGTGGTTGGGATCTTGGTAACGTTGCTTCAATGCTTGAGCGTGCAGGTACTGACGCAGCTCGTCCTGATTGGTTAGAAGACCAATACGGCATCCGCGATGGTCAATACTTCCTAACGGAAACACAAGCACAAGCAATTCTAGAACTTCGTCTTCACCGCCTAACTGGCCTTGAGCACGAGAAGATTCTAGACGAATACAAAGCACTTCTAGAAGAGATCGCTGAGCTAATGCACATTCTTGCAAGCACTGAGCGTTTGATGGAAGTTATCCGTGAAGAACTTGAAGCAGTACGTGAAATCTATGGCGACGAGCGTCGTACAGAAATCACAGCGGCAGTTCATGACATCGACATGGAAGAGCTGATTGCTCAAGAAGACGTTGTAGTAACGCTTTCTAACGCAGGTTACGTTAAGTACCAAATCCTAAGCGACTACGAAGCTCAGCGTCGTGGTGGTAAAGGTAAGAGTGCAACTAAGATGAAAGATGAGGATTACATTGAGCGTCTGCTTGTTGCTAATACTCACGATAACATCCTATGTTTCTCTACTCGTGGTAAGACATACCGTCTGAAAGTTTACCAACTGCCATTAGCAAGTCGTACTGCTCGTGGTAAGCCTATCGTTAACATTCTTCCTCTAGAAGAAGGTGAGCGTATCACGGCTATCCTGCCTGTTTCTGAGTTCTCTAACGAGAAATTCATCTTCATGGCAACGGGTGACGGTACTGTTAAGAAGACATCACTGGATCAGTTCGCAAACGTACGTGCTAACGGCCTAATTGCAGTTAACCTACGTGACGATGATTCACTGATTGGCGTTGACATCACTAACGGTGATAGCGACATCATGCTGTTCTCTAAATCGGGCAAAGTTGTTCGCTTTAACGAGGACAAAGTACGTGCAATGGGCCGTACTGCCTCTGGTGTTCGTGGTATGAAGCTTCCAGAAGACGATCAAGTAGTATCGTTGATTGTTCCTTCTAACGAAGGCGATATCCTAACTGTGACTCAAAACGGTTACGGTAAGCGTACTGAACTAGCTGAATACCCAACGAAAGGCCGTGCAACGCAAGGTGTGGTTTCTATCAAAGTCTCTGAACGTAATGGCCCAGTTGTTGGCGCTGTTCAAGTTGAAGAAGGCGACGAAATGATGATGATCACCGACGCAGGTACGCTAGTACGTACTCGCGTTGCGGAAGTGAGCCAAGTTGGTCGTAACACTCAAGGTGTAACACTGATTCGTACTTCTGACGACGAGAACGTTGTAGGTCTACAACGTATCGACGAAGTAGAAGAAGCTGAGGTTGTTGAAGGCGAAGCTGAAGTAGCAAACGCTGAAGCAGCAGTCGTTTCTGAATCAAGTGAAGAGCAAGCATCAGACGCTTCTGATAGCGAGCAAGACACTGAGTAATCTTTCACTTCTATAAATAGAAGTTGAGACAAAAAGCCGAGCCATTGTGCTCGGTTTTTTATTACCTAGAATTTGGCTGTGACTTGTTTAAAAGCCAATAGCTAAACCTCGATCAATATTGTTTTAGTGAGAAAAAGGTACAGTAAAGCGTCAATGAAAGGAGAATGGAATGGATATCTGGTTACTGATTGCTTTGCTGCTAATGAGCCTATTTCTAGTGGCAATCGTGATCGCATCAAACAGAAAAACCAGTCATCTTAAAGGCAACCTCCTTATTTCATGTGTGGCGATATTAGCCAGCATTCTGGTTTGGTCTCAGATGAAACAAGAAGCCCCTCAACTTACTTCAAGTGACGACAGCAGCTATACAGCAACAGATTTCCAAAATGAACTTCAGCAGAGCCTGGAGCAAGACCCTAATCAATCAGACCTTTGGTTTAAGCTTGGTGGTGTTTATATGCAGAAAGGGGAGTTTGATGCTGCATTTACCTGTTACGACTATGCGATTCGTTTAGACCCACAGGCGCCTTCAGGGCTTTATGCAGCTAAAGCGAGCGCCTTGTATTACCTAAGTTCACAGGCGATGAGTGATGATGTGAAAGTGCTCTTAAATCAATCCATGGAGCTTGATCCCAACGATCGTACGGCATTGATGTTGATAGCGACCGATCACTTCATCAGTATGCGCTACCAACAAGCGATCGATGCTTGGACTCAAATTCTCGATTCTAACCAGAAAGGCATTGATCGTGTCTCTATCATCCATTCGATCAACCAAGCTAAGCAAATGATCCGTTAAACGGGCACTATCTGTAATTTCGAGATTATTTGCTTTCTTGCATCTCAATTAAACCGCCAGCGTTGTGGATCTGTGTAAACCCTTGAGCTTTCAAATACTGGTAAGCTTGTCCTGAGCGGTTACCACTGCGGCAATACAAAACGATAGGTTGAGCTTTGTCTATGCTGGCAAAGTGCGTAGCGACTTCAGAAAGAGGGTAGTTAATCGCATTGTCCAGATGACCTTGCTTGAACTCTCCTGGTGTCCTGACATCAACGACCAGCGCACCTTCCTCAATCATTTCCCACCCTGTTTCTGCTCGTTCTGAGGCGTGAAGTCCTGAACTTGTTAATGCGATGCATAATGCCGAAAGCGAAAGTAAGTGCTTCATTCTTTGTTCCTTGAATTAGCTAAAAGGTAATGTGAAATTGGGACGGTTGAGTGCGCCCAAATCTAAAAAACCAGCCACACCTTTACAGTGTGACTGGTTTTATCTTATTGGTCTATTTGAAGGAACTAGTATTCGTAGTTAGCTTCACGCTTTTCAGCTTGCTCTTCCCACTTAGGAACCACGGTGTCTAAGAAGTGTTGCTTCTCAGCATTCATCTTATCCATGTCCATTCCTAGCGCTTTCTGAGCGGCTTCTTTGGTTGAGATATCTGGAATCTCGATTGGATCGGTAATGCCTTTCTTCGCAAGTAGACGAACAATCTTAGTTCGCGCGTCTGCTGCGCGGTCAACCGCCGTTCCAAGAACCTCTAGGGCTACTTCAGGCGCGTGCATGTGAACACCATGAGATGCGATAGCGTAGTCCCAACGCCATTGCGCATGACGAATATCTTGTAAGATAGGTGCCATCTCTTGTTCTGTTGCGCCTGCTTCCCATGCTGCGCCTGCTTCAAAGTGAGCGGCTACGATTTGTTTCTCAGCGGTCAGCTTCATGTTTAGTACTTGAGCTTTGCGGCTTGAAACGATGTTACGCATGGTCTCTTTAGATTGAGTATGGCAGTTAGCACAAGTGTCTTCGAAGCGGTCAAACGGGTTACCTACTTTATGGTCGGTGTAAACGGTACCGTCTTCTTTCGTCACTTTAGGCATGTGGCAGTCAACACAAGCGACGTTGTTCTTACCGTGAATACCTTCACGCCAAGTTTCGTAACCTGGGTGCTGAGCCTTTAGCATTGGTGCTTTAGAGACTTTATGTGTCCAATCTTTAAAACCAATCTGATCGTAGTACTCTTCCATCTGTTCAACACGCGTCCCTTTATCCCAAGGGAATTTCACACCTTTTGTTGGACCCGTGAAGTAGTATTCCACGTGACACTGAGCACACACAGAGGCTTGCTGATCAAAGCGACCTTGCTCTTCGAAGTTCTTCCCAATCGCATCGAACGCACGTTCAACATAAGGACGAGTGATCTTTAGTGCAGGTTCGCCATTTTTAAAGCCTTCACTTTGAGTATCGTGACAGTCGGCACAACCAATTGGATTGACTATCTCGCTGCCAAGACGAGCCCATTTACCTTCAAAGTAGCCGTCTTCACTACGCTCTTCAATAACGCGTGCTACGTCTGGGCTTTTACAGCTCCAGCACGCCATTGGCATTGGGCCTGAATTTTCGTCGGTTGGTCCGCCAGTACGCAGGGTTTGTCTTACATCATCAACCGCATAAAAGTGGCCGCGGGCTTTGTTGTAGTCTTTCGCGAAACCGTAGCCCGCCCATAGAATAACCATGTTTGGATCTTCTTTTAGTGCGTCTTCAATGGCTTCGCTCTCTGACGTTTGTCTCCATGAATGGTATTGATTTGGGTGGTTTTGCTCGAACTGGTCGTTACGAGGATCACCAATTTCTTTTTGTTCAGACGCAGCAAAACTGGTCGCGCTTACTAGTGATGCGCTAACCATTAATAATGCTGTGACGGAATTACGTATCCAATGCTTTTTCACAGTGATATCTCCAATATACTGATTTTTATACCAAGCGTTGTGAGTTTGCTATTCAAATTAAGAACTGGAGAATTGCTGTTTATATTAATTCATAAATAAACACATTTTGTTACGTGTCGGATGTTTGCTTGTTTTAGATCAATTAATGACAGTGACTTCAATCACGTTGAAGTTTATATAGCCCTAAAGGGGTATGTGGACATCAAGTTAGACTGGTCTTATTGAGAATTATTATCATATATAACAAACAATTACCCGACATGCCCTCACTATAAATAGGGTGATTGTGTTCACATATTACCCTTTGTATATTTCGCTTTACCTAATTAGGGGCATATTCTAAATATAGAAAGCGTTGTGGCTTATCCAAAATAAGAATTGATATCATTTAAGCGGTAATAATATCGTTTAAGGGTACTTTTGTTTAACCGGAATATTATTTAGTTGAGAGTTAAATAATGCCGGTATAAGGAAAGGATAAAATGGGCAATATTAAATTGGCCATAGTCATAATGCTTAAATCCCTTCTAGCATTCTGCCTCTATGGTTATTCCATTCATGCTGTTGCAGAGCCTGCTGTTACGCCAGTAGGAGAGTCAACAAGACATGAAGTCGAATTAATACGTGACAAAGATTACAAGTGTGTCCAATGCCATAAAGATTCTAAAGAAACGGTATTTGGTTCACATGGTGAGAGTGCGCACGCTTTGCTTGGCCGTGAAGTGAATTGCACAGATTGTCATAGTTCTATTGGCCCCGATCACCGTGATGGTGCACCTGAGGTGGTGAAGTATCGCGCGGCTCAATCACAACCCGGAACCGAAAAGGTTTTCCTCGATCCTAGCTTAATCCTAGATGCCAACAGCCAATGTATAGATTGTCATAAGTCTGATGATCTGCGCGAAGCGAGTTGGACTCATGACGTACACGCACAAAACTTAACGTGTTCAAACTGTCACGATGTGCATGCGAGTGAAGCGAAGGTGCTTGGCTTAGATAAAAAGCAAACCATCAAGCTGTGTGTGGATTGCCATTCAGACTTCAACCAGAAGAAAGAAGGGGAGTAATCTATGAGCTGCTCAAGAAGAAACTTTTTAGCTGGCGCGGGTGCCGTTATTTTCACAACTGGTGTTGCAGGTACTGCAGCGGTTACAAGCCGCAAAACGCTGGCTAATGTTCAGGAAGATGGCACCAAGCGTTACGGAATGGTTCATGACGAAACCGCTTGTATTGGCTGTACTGCTTGTACTGAGGCGTGTCGTGAAGTAAACAAAGTGCCTGAAGGCGTATCGCGCTTAGAAATCATAAAGAGCGAACCTCAAGGTGAATATCCAAATGTTGATTACCGTTTCACTCGTAACTCTTGTCAACATTGTGATAATGCACCTTGTGTGATGGTTTGCCCAACAGGCGCCGCCTATAAAGATGAGAAGACAGGAATTGTTGATGTACATAAAGAGAAGTGTGTCGGCTGTGGTTATTGCCTGCTAGCTTGTCCATATCAAGTGCGCTTCTTCCATCCTAAGAATAAGTCGGCCGACAAATGTAACTTCTGCCGCGATACCAATCTTGCGCAAGGTAAATTACCTGCTTGTGTTGAATCTTGCCCTACCAATGCGCTGATATTTGGCGACTTAAATGACCCTAAGAGCGAGATAAACCAGGTACTTAAATCTGAAGTGGTTTACAGAGATAAGGCTTATCTAGGTACTCAGCCAAAACTCTATAAAGTGCCACACCAAAAAGGGGAGATTTGATTATGAGTGCATGGGATACAGCGTTTCAATCAGGTACCGTGGTTTGGGACTGGATCATTGCTATCTATCTGTTTTTGGCGGGTATGTCAGCGGGTGCAGTGATGATCTCGATTTACCTTAAGAGAAAGGTGATTGAGGACGATCCAGCGAATAATGGTGTATTAAAGGCAACGGCTTTTCTAGCACCATTCGGGATCATCTCAGGTTTATTGATCTTGGTTTTCCACCTGACGAAACCACTATCATTTTGGAAGATCATGATCTTTTATAATCCGACGTCAGTGATGTCGATGGGTGTGATCTTATTCCAAGTGTATATGGTGATCCTATTTGTTTGGATCGGCATTATATTCCGAAATCAGATTGCCGTATTCTTGAGTGATCAAGCATGGTTAAAAGGGCGACTCGATTTTGTCAGTAACTGGATTGGCAAATTAGAATCTTTTGAGAATGTTTTTGAAATATTCTTAGCTGTGCTTGCGCTATTACTTGCGGCTTACACTGGCTTCTTACTCTCTGCGCTAAATACCTTCCCAATGCTGAATAACCCAGTGTTGCCGATATTGTTCTTATTCTCGAGTTTATCCTCGGGAGCGGCGGCATGTATTTTATTTGGTGTGTTGGTCTTTAAGGAGTCTCCGCATAGTGCGAGTATTTCTTGGATCCACGGCTTCGAACGTCCTGTTGTTATGTTTGAACTGTTTGTCCTTGTTACTTTCTTCACTGGGTTGATATTTGCTGGTGGTCAAAGTGAGCAGGCAGTATGGAACGCGATTGGCGGTGGTTTCTGGGCAAGTTGGTTCTGGTATGGCGTAATTGGTGTGGGTATGGTTTTACCCTTGTTGCTTAACGCCGTGACACCAGCATCGGTTCGCCATAGTACTGTGTATATTTTCTCTGTTACTTCATTGAGTCTGATGGGCGTATTAATGCTAAGAACGTTTGTCCTTTATGCAGGACAATTAACGTTAGCTTAATTTCGCTCAAGGTTATAAGTGAGTGGATGTTGGATACTAAACATCTGCTCACTAAATTTCTTTTCGCTGAGTAGCAATAGCTAGTTGAGTTACATCAGCTAGTTGAGCAATCAATGCCAATAATGGTTTAACTTGGTTCTGCTTAGGTAGAGCCTGATTGAGGTGATATGGTCGGTTCTTTGGGGCTGTTTAGTTTAATTTTGGTCGCTGTTCTCAGCAGCATTATCGCTGTGTATTCGATGTATCAAATGCTAACTAAACAAGCACAAAATGTGGCTTTAATTCGCAGTTTCTCCCTCTCTAGCGCTTTGTTTTCCATTGGCGCTATCGTTTTACTTGGCTATGCCTTTGTAGGTGACGACTTTTCCATCCTCTATGTTGCAGAACACTCCAATACTCAATTACCCACCTTCTTCAAAATGGCCGCTGTGTGGGCTGGACATGAAGGCTCATTGCTATTTTGGGTCTTAACCATTAGCTGTTGGTCGGGTGTGATTGCCCTACAAAAGCAATATTCTTCTGAGTATCAGAGCCGCGTATTGTGGGTGATGAATGTGTTACTCGCGATATTTGCATGGTTTACCTTATTTGCTTCGAACCCATTTGAACTGAATTCGACCTTGCCACTTGAAGGGCGTGACCTTAACCCAATGCTGCAAGACGTTGGTTTGATATTCCATCCGCCTCTGTTGTATTTGGGTTATGTTGGTTTCTCTGTGGTCTTGGCATTTGCTGTGGCCGCTTTGCTGGTGGATCCGATTGAGTTCGATTGGGTCGCTCATTGTCGCAGTTGTTGTTTGGTCGCTTGGATCTTTTTAACCGCAGGGATCATTCTTGGTTCTTGGTGGGCATACTACGAGTTAGGATGGGGTGGTTGGTGGTTCTGGGACCCGGTAGAAAATGCCAGCCTATTACCTTGGCTAACATCAACCGCTCTATTGCACAGTTTGGGTGTTGCTAAAGGCAAGCAACAGTTGCTGAAGTGGTCACTTAGCCTTGCTTTCATTACGTTTTGTTTAAGTATCCTCGGTACTTTTATTGTTCGATCTGGCGTCCTCACTTCCGTTCATGCTTTTGCTGTTGACCCAACCAAAGGTATCGCGCTGTTGCTGATACTGGTTTTGGTGTTAGTGAGTTCGTTTTCTCTTCTTATTGTTCGTGGTGAATCTTTCGAGTCGAATCCAATCACTAGCTTTGCGAGTAAAAGTTTTTTGAGTTTAGTGGCGGTACTTATATTTGTACTGGGTACGGCGGTGGTGGTGTTTGGTACCTTCTACCCAATGGTTTTTGAATTACTTGGCCTTGGAAATATCTCTGTGGGCGCACCTTACTTTAATCTTCTTATTGCGCCATTGGCTCTGCTTGCGATGGGAGTGATAGGGTTAGCGCCATTGCTCAGTATCAAACCTCAAGCGTCGAAAGGTGTGATTGGAATTATTGCCTTATTGTCTCTCTGTCTTGGCTTTGTAACTTATGTTTTGCAAGTTGAAGCGATCCAAGTGATGGTGCTAATGACATGGTCACTTGCGTTTTGGGTAGCCCTGACTCATGTTTACGGCTTAGCGGTAACGCGCAACTCTAAGTTTCAACGCAAAGTATGGGTGATGACGTTGGCGCATGTGGGTGTCGCAGTATTAGCGATAGGTGCCGCGATGAACAGTTACCATTCATTTGAGCGAAGTTACAAATTGAGCCCAGGTGAAGAGGTTGAGTTTATGGGCTGGACGCTCTCTCATCGTGATACCGAGCTCTATGTCGCCTCCAACTTTACTGCAGAAAAAGCGATACTCGAATTAGATGCTAGCGAGCAAAGCTTTTCCATCGCGCCAGAAAGAAGACACTACCAAGTTCGTGTTATGAACATGAGTGAGCCTGCAATGAAGTGGTTCTGGCATGGCGATGTTTATATCACCATGGGCGAGAAAGTCGATTCCACCGCTTACGCATTTCGTGTTCAGTATAAGGCGTATGCGCGCTGGATCTGGTTTGGTGGGCTGTTCTCCATTATCGGCGCTTTGCTCTCATTGACTCATCGTAAAAAGAAAACCGTTAAGGCGTCACAGTATGCATACCAGCGTTCGTAACAAGCTAATTACTCTAATTGCCTTAGCATTGATTGTGGTGCTGGGATTTGTCTTTGCGCTTGATAATAAGCAGCAGTCGACCATTGTGTCTGAACAACAAAGGGCATTTCCAGAATTTACATCGACTGCGTTAGTGAATAGTGAAGGCGTCAATGGTCAGCAGAAAATTACGCTTACTGATGTCACGCAGCACCCTTATCAACTGGTTAATGTATGGGCATCTTGGTGCGGGATATGTAAAACCGAACATTCATTTTTGCTTCAACTTCACGATAAAGGCATTCCCATCGTTGGGCTTAATTATCGAGATAACTCTGGGGCTGCGATTAACGTGTTATCGAACGATGGCAACCCGTACTCAACCGTGATCAGTGACCCTCAAGGCAAGTTAGCATTAGAGTTGGGCGTAATCGGCACACCTGAAACGTATTTGGTTGATGCCAATGGCCAGATCATTAAAAAGCTATTGGGCGTGATTAATGAAATGGTATGGAAAGATGAGCTTGCGATGTATTTTGATGGTGTGAATGGATGATGAAGTCTCTAGTACAAACCTTGTTTATGCTGTCAGCTCTTTTAGTGATTAGCCTTTCAACCATGGCTGAAGATCTGTTTACTGCCAGTAATAAAGAGACGAGTATTCAAGTTGAACTGTTTGAGTTTGAAAACCCAGAACAACAGCAACGTGCTATTAGCTTGGCGAAAACGTTACGCTGCCCACAATGTCAAAACCAAAATCTGATTGAATCCAACTCACCAATAGCAAAAGACTTACGCCTTGTTGTGTTCAATATGGTGAAAGCAGGGAAGAGTAATAATGAGATTACTCGATATATGACGGAAAGATTTGGTGAATTTGTACTTTATAAGCCGGCGATGAAGGTTTCAAATCTATTACTTTGGTTGCTACCGAGCCTATTATTTCTCTTATTTATATATTTATCAGTAAAAAGTGTTAGGAAGAGCTCATAAAAATTGTGTATTACTGTTTACCAATTGACCTGTATTTTGTAACATTGACCGATTATAAAGGCTAAGCACTGCTATATAAGGATGTATCTGTGGATAACGTAATCTCAAATTTAAAGAAAGAGTTCCATACTCATGTCCGATCTGATAAATGGGCAGAAAAATACAGTGCAAAGTCGAGCATTTCTACGCTTACTCAAGAAGAGTTAACCGAATTAGAGAACGCTTGGGTTCAGCTTGTCATCTGGAAGCAAACTCAAGTAAGTTGATCGTTCTGTAAAAAATCGTAGTCTTAGCCGCAACTGATTAATTTATAACCCCATGTTGGTCATCCCAATGTGGGGTTTTTTCTTATGTGAAAAATAATTGTTATATTATAACAATTTGTACGAGGTCGACCTTGAAAAAAATTGTTAACAGCCTCATAGTGTCTATCATTAGATAGTTAGCTACAAAATATTGCCTAGACATATAATGTAGTGTTGTTAAATACATCGAATTTTCAAGTGAGTATAGCTATGGCGGAAGTGCGTGCCAGAATAGATTTCAAAGTAGGGGTAACAAGCAGTATAGATGCTGAACTTCTGTCTTTTCATGGATTGAAAACAGATAAAGAGCATGTTGCTGTGATATTTAAATCAGCAGACAAGACACAAGACATACCTCTTGTTCGTATGCACTCTGAGTGCCTGACTGGTGATGTTTTCCATTCTTCTCGCTGTGACTGTGGCGAGCAGTTAGACGAAACCATTAGAATTATGGGTGAGACGGGTGGGGTGATCCTTTACTTACGCCAAGAAGGTCGTGGTATTGGTTTATACAATAAAATCGATGCATACCGCCTGCAAAGTGAAGGTATGAACACTTACGAAGCCAATAACCATCTAGGTTTCGGTGACGATTTGCGTGATTTTACTGAAGCGGCAGAAATGCTTCGTGCTTTAGGAACCACAAAAATTCGCCTAGTCACTAACAACCCAAAGAAAATCAATGAGCTGAAATCTTTTGGTATTGAGATTGAAGAAGTGGTGAACACCTCTGCTCATGTTAAGTCGGGTAATGAAAGCTACCTGAAGGCAAAAGTCTCACACGGTAAGCATAATCTGGATATCTGATTAGCCTCTTTGTTGCGCTTAACATAAAAATGTTTAAAGACCTCACATATGTGAGGTTTTTTGTATTTATCTTGCAATAAAATTGTAAGTTTGTATTATTCCAATCCGTAGTGCAAATGATAATGGTTTGCACTATTACTACGAATAATAATTTAAAGCTCAACAAGGATGCTTCATGACTATTAAATCTTTAGTGACAAAAGCCGTAACTTCGTCACTCCTTTTTGCCTCTGCTTCTTCTTTCGCAGCAGTAACTCAAGATCAAGTTGTAGAACATTACGCAGATATTGCTCATGCCGTGTTTGCAGATTCAGTAATTACAGCAAAAGCGTTGAACTCTTCTATTGATACCTTCTTAGCTTCTCCTTCTGCTGGCAACTTCGAACAAGTAAAACAAGCTTGGCTTGAGTCTCGCGTACCATACCAACAGTCAGAAGTTTTCCGCTTCGGCAACGCTGTTGTTGATGATTGGGAAGGCCAACTGAACGCATGGCCACTTGATGAAGGCCTGATTGATTATGTTTCGACTGATTACCAATATGAACTTGGTAACGAAGGCGCTAGCGCAAACATCGTGGCTAACAAGACTTTCCAAATTGGTCAGACTACCGTTGATGCAACCAACATCACCCCTGAGCTAATCGCAGACTTGAACGAGATCGGTGGTTCTGAAGCGAACGTCGCGTCTGGCTACCACGCAATTGAATTCCTACTTTGGGGCCAAGATTTAAACGGTACAAACAGCGGTGCAGGTGAGCGTGCTTACACTGATTTCGTTGTTGGCGCTGAGTGTACTAACGGCAACTGTGACCGTCGTGGCGCATACCTAAAAGCATCTGCTGAGCTACTTATCCAAGACCTAGAATGGATGGAAAAGCAGTGGGCTGAAGGCGAGAAAGGTAACTACCGTCAAGAGCTTCTTTCAGAATCTAGCGAGAATGGTCTTCGTAAAATGCTGTTTGGCATGGGTTCACTGTCTCTAGGTGAGCTAGCGGGTGAGCGTATGAAGGTTGCACTAGAAGCAAACTCTACTGAAGACGAGCACGATTGTTTCTCTGATAACACGCACAACTCTCACTACTACAACGAGCAAGGCATCTACAACGTTTACACGGGTCTATACAAGCGTGAAGACGGTACTCTGCTTTCCGGCCCAAGCCTGTTCGACCTAGTAGAGCAAAAAGATGAGCAAGCTGCGAAAGAGATTCAAAAGCAGTTTGACCTAGCACGTGCACAAGTAGGCGAATTAGTAACGTCTGCAGAGAAAAACAACCAGCACTTCGATCAGCTAATCGCTGCTGACAACGCTGCGGGTAATGCACTAGTAAACAAAACAATTGTTGCGCTAGTGTCTCAAACAGCGGCTATTGAGCGTGCTGCGGGTGTGATTGGCATTGATAGCCTAAACCCAGACACAGCGGATCACGAGTTCTAAGAACCCGAGCCGACACAAATGTAAGGGCTCTGATTGAGCCCTTAATTGTTTGATCCTCAAGAAAGCCACACCCACATAAAAACTAAAATCAAAAACACAGCAAGGCAATGTATGAAGTCGTATCTCTCAGCCTCACTATTAACCGCACTGTTTTTCGTATCTCCATTACACGCTCATGAAACCTACTCTGGCGGCAAAACGACCGTGAAGAAAGAAGGAGCGAACGCTTTTTCTCTTCCCGCAGCCAATCTACCAATGAGTAAGCGCTTGGATTTCAGCGTAGGTAATAGCTTCTTTAGAAACCCTTGGGTTCCTGCACCGTCATCAACCGATGCTCGTGATGGGTTAGGACCACTATTTAATACTAACGGCTGTCAAAACTGCCACATCAAAGATGGTCGTGGTCACGCGCCAGAAGAAGGAGATGAGAACGCAGTATCCATGTTGGTTCGTTTAAGCATTCCGGCTGAAACGCCTGAGCAGCGACAAGCCTTCATTCGAGATGGTGGAATTCCAGAGCCGACGTACGGCGGTCAGCTACAAGATTTTGCGCTTCAAGGTGTAAAACCAGAGGGCAAAGTGAACATTAGCTACACGGATGTTCCTGTTGAATTCAAAGACGGCACCGTCGTTACTCTGCGTAAACCCACTTTAAATATTACTGAACTTGCTTTCGGCGAGATGCATCCTAAGACCGAGTTTTCAGCTCGAGTGGCGCCGCCAATGATTGGTCTTGGTTTGCTTGAAAGTATCCCACAAGAAACGATTCTTGGATTTGCAGAGCAGCAATTGGCAGACAAACAGGGCGTGTCGGGTAAAGCCAACTATGTTCTTGATGTTCAAACCAATGAAATGGCGCTAGGTCGTTTCGGTTGGAAAGCCGGGCAGCCAAACTTAATGCAGCAAAACGCGGCGGCATTTAACGGTGACTTAGGCCTGACAAGCAGCTTATTTCCGAACGAAAACTGCACATCAGCTCAATCAACCTGTGATGATTTTCCAAATGGTGGTGAACCTGAAGTCAGCGATAATATCCTAGATTTTGTTGAGTTCTATTCGCAGCATTTGGCGGTTCCAATTCGTCGCAACGTTGATAAGCCTGCGGTTGTTCAAGGTAAAAAACTGTTTAAAGCTATTGGTTGCCAAAGTTGCCACCAAGCTGAAATTCGCACAGCAGAACGTGAAGGCTTACCTGCGTTGTCTAAACAGCTAATCAGCCCATATACCGATATGTTACTGCACGATATGGGAGAAGGCTTGGCCGACAATCGCCCAGAGTATCTAGCAAACGGTCAAGAGTGGCGCACCACGCCATTGTGGGGATTAGGCTATACCAAAGAAGTGAATGGTCACACCTTCTTACTTCATGACGGTCGTGCGAGAAATGTTATGGAAGCGGTACTTTGGCATGGCGGTGAAGCAGAAATGGCGAAACAAAACGTTTTAGATCTTAGTAGCAGCGAGCGTGAAGCGTTATTGGCGTTTTTAAACTCGTTATAAGCTGAGTTGAATTCAGTTTAGTTAACGGCTAATGACTTAAGAAAGCCGCTATTAAACCACTTAGCGCCGCTGAACTTGTAGCAATACGAGGCCAGCGGTCGTTTCGCATTTAATGAACTCATATAATTAAAAGAAAAATTAGGAAGTAAGGTAACAGCATGACACATAAATTTTTGTTAATGCCTTTGTCGGCATTAATTATGGCAGGCTGCCAGTCATCGGGTGAGCAAACGGCTTCATCTGAGGTTAACGGTGTCTCTTATCAAGCAGACACGACTGCTCATATCAGCCGTAGCGTGTATCAACAAGAGTTTGATTCAGCCGTGCTATTCGCTAAGCAAGCCGGTGAGCTGGAAGTCTTGATGCAGGGTTACTGTGAAACCAACAATATTGAGCTGGATGCGTTGGAAAATCAGTGGCAGCTCACCATGAACAGCTGGATGGCACTGCAAGGACAAGAAAGAGGCCCAACATCGGCATTGGAACAGAGCTGGAATGTTCAATTCTGGCCAGACAAAAAGAACACGACGGGTCTTAAGATGCGTCAGTTAACTCAGCAGAACAAAGCTTGGACTCAAGACGAAATCGCGCAGCAGAGTGTGACGGTTCAAGGGCTAGGTGCGTTGGAGTGGTCTCTGTACGACGAGCAATCTCCATTGCTTCAAGACAAAGCTTCAGGTTGTCTATCTTCACAAGCTATCGCACAAAACCTGGCGATGAAATCGGCCTCTATTGCTGAAGCTTGGCAGGTTAACCCGTGGTTAGCACTGGACGAGATGCGTTGGGAATCGGAGTACATCGCTTTGTTGACCAATCAACTTGATTACAGCATGAAAAAACTGAGTCGTCCGATGGCTAAAATTGGTCATCCACGCCCTTACTTCTCGGAATCATGGCGCGCTCAAACCTCAATGACTCAGCTGAAATCGAACGTAGCGGCGCTAGAGAAATTGTACTTAGCAGATGGTAATGGTCTTGATGGTTTATTGAGAGAAAAGGGCTTAAATGACCTTGCCGATCGTGTAGCTGCCCAGTTCACGCTAACCTTAGATACTTGGCCTACAGACTCTAGCTTGTTTACTCTATTACAGAGCAAAGAGGGCTACCGAGAGGTGCTGACTCAATACAACAAACTAGAACGTTTGAAGTACCTGATTCATGAAGAAGTAGCGATAGAGCTTGGCGTGGTAATAGGATTTAATGCTACCGATGGTGACTGATAATACGAGAAGATCGTTACTCAAGGCTGCACTGGGTTGTGCAGCTGTTCCATTGCTTCCGTTTGGGTGTGCGACTCGAAAGGATGGGGTGAGTGCGTCGAACGATCCCCAACTGATTGGCTGTACGCTTAATGGTCGTGGTCAATATTCTGCAGTTGTGGCTGACGAATTTGGCATGCCACTGAGCCAGCTACCTATCCCTGAGCGTGGTCATGGCGTCGCAATCTGCCCAACCTCATCACATGCGGTGGTTTTTGCCCGTCGTCCTGGTGACTATTTTATGGTGTTTGACTACAAAAACGGTCAGCAGATCAAAATGGTGGTGAAAGGTAATAACCGCCACTTCTATGGTCATGGCGTTTACTCATTAGATGGCACACTATTGTATGCCACTGAAGGGAAAATCGACACCAGTCAAGGCGTGATTGGCGTTTACGATGTCGCGCAAGGCTATCGTAAGGTCGAAGAGTTCACTGGTTTCGGTATCGGCCCACATGAAGTGATCATCATGCCGGATGGTAATCTCGCGATCGGCGTTGGTGGCGTTCATACTGATGGTAGAACACCGAAAAACCTCGATTCGATGCTGCCGAGCTTGAGTTATGTTTCTCCTGAAGGTGTGTTACTTGATCAGGTTGAATTGTTGGATAAGAAGCTGAGCATTCGACATTTAGCCCATGATGGTGCTGAAACGGTACTTTGTGGCCAGCAATATCGTGGTGAACCAGATGAGTATCCTTCGCTATTGGCGATGCATACTAAAGGCGGCCAGTTTGAATCACTGAACGCAGAGCCTGAGCAATGGGCAAGGTTCAATCACTATATCGCCAGTATTGCGGCGTCAGACGATTGGATTATTGCGACTTCGCCAAGAGGCAATTGCTACGGTATTTGGTCGAAAGAGACCAAAGAATTAGTAGAACTGTCTGCATTATCTGACGCTTCTGGTGCTGTGCTGTTTGATGGTGAGTTTCGATTAAGCTCTGGGGCGGGCAGTGTGGTTAGCCAGCGCAAGCCTTATGAGAAATCAACTCAGCAATCATCGGTCCAGTGGGATAATCACTGGAGTGCAATTTGATTCATAAATCCCTTAAAAAATAACATGCTTACTCCCGTTTCTTTGCCATACTTATGGAATTGTTGGTGACGGAGTTAAGCATGTTAGCAAAATACTTCTGTGGATTATTGGTGTTAGTTTCCGTGCATGCATGGAGCTATGCGAGTTCTGACGAGAGCCGTTTCATTCCGGCGGAATCAGAACTCTCTTTCATGCTTATATATCCAGAGCTCACACAGAGTATCTATCAAGACACTTCTCTGCCTATCCTTTGGGATTCTCCTGAGCTGGTTAAAGCGTTTGAGTTCCAATTGTCGCTTCTTGAACAAGCGCAAATGGCACCACTCTTCGAGCGACAACTCAAGCAAATCCGTCACTATCAATCCCATGCTCAATGGCAAGAGTTGGACATATTACTTACCGATACTTTTATCTACTACCTGAGCTACGTTGAAAATGCGCCGCTTGCCGGTAAAGATTGGTACTTCTCGGGCAAGTTGCATTCCAAATTACCTGCGCCTTCTCCGCATATTCTGATGAGCTTAAAAAGCAGCGTTGCCAATGATTACTTATTGGAGATGGTGTTGTCTTACGCGCCGCCTGTTGGGGATTTTGACCAATTCAAAGCAACCTATTCGGTGTTAGAAACCGCCTCTGAACTCAATATTGAACGATATAGACAGAAAGGTTTGAAGCGCTTGGGTGACGAGCTTTCAGACAAGACGGTTCTTGTTGAGCGCATTGCTTTGGTTGGTGTTGATACCTCGATGATCGCGGTCGATTTTCCCAAGTTCGATCGAGATCTGCAAAAGGCGATTAAATCTTTCCAACGCATGCACGGTCTTACGGATGATGGGATCATCGGGCCAGACACGATCAAATGGATCAATATGGGCTTTGATGATCGACTTACTTCCCTAGCATTGAACGCCGAGCGTGCCCGCTTATGGCCAAGAAATAGAGACTCACTGATTGTGGTGAATGTACCTAGTTTTGATATGAAGTATTGGGAAGATGGGGAAGAGGTTTTTGAATCTAAAGTTGTGGTTGGGAGAAAATCGAGAAAAACACCACTCTTAGAGATAAAGCTTGATTCGGTTATCTTAAATCCGACTTGGAACGTGCCATGGAAAATCATGGTTAAAGATATCTTACCTAAAGTAAAAGCCGACGAGAGTTATCTTGAAACACACAATTTTCAAGTGATCGATGGTTGGCGTTCGATGGAAACTGTCGATACTACCGAGATAGATTGGCAAACGATTAACTTTAACTCTTTTCCTTATCGAATGCGCCAGCAAGCAGGCTCTAGTAACGCATTGGGTTTGTATAAGTTCAATACGCCCAACAAGCGAGCCATCTATCTCCATGACACCCCAAGTAAAAGCTTGTTTAACGATGACTTCCGCGCCTATAGCTCTGGTTGTATTCGTGTTGAGCATGCCGAGGAACTCGCGGAGTTGTTATTTGCGACTAAGGTAAAGAAAGTGCCGAATCAGGATGATGAACTTGCGCCCAATACTAAGGTTCGTCTCAAGAAGCGAATTCCAGTGCATATCATTTATCAAACCGTGTTGTTTGAAGAAGGAGGCATACAATACCGCGGTGATATCTACCAATATGATAAAGAGGGCGGTTGATTGAAATATGGTCAAGAAAGGTGATCTTGACTGAAAAATGACAACCAAGCTTCTATTGATAAAATTATAATGAGTATCAATAACTAACCGTGCAAAGGTTACAAATACTAACGTTTTGCACGGTTTTTGTACGTTGACGCAGCAAATTCCATTATGTATCGTGCATTTTTCGTTCGATCTAATTGGTTTTTTTGCTGTATGTCTCAAAGTTTATTTTCACGCCGTCAGTTTCTGACTTACGCTGGTGGTACTGCTGTAGTCGCCTCTCTTACTCCTTCTATCGCTTTCGCTTCATACCCGGATCAACCAAGAACGATTAGCATGAACAATCTTCACACTGGTGAACGATTAGAGACTTGTTATTTCGATGGCACTAACTATGTTGGTGACGAGATGGCACGCCTTAGCAAACTGTGCCGTGACTTCCGCCGCAATGAGATTCATCCAATGGATAAGAACCTGTTTGATCAGATCACTCAGATTCAAAATGTACTGGGTATTCAAAAAGAAGTTCAAATCATCTCTGGCTACCGCTCTCCAGCAACCAACGAAGCGTTGCGCTCTAAGTCGAGTGGTGTCGCTAAAAAGAGCTATCACATGCTTGGTAAAGCGATCGATTTTCGTATCGATGGTGTTGATTTAAAGGAACTGAGAGACGTAGCTAAAAGTCTGCAAGCAGGTGGTGTTGGTTATTACGCTCGTAGTAACTTCATCCACATTGATACTGGTCCAGTTCGCAGCTGGTAGAGCTAAGCTGAGTTATTGAGTGATACGGTAGGCACTTGTCAAAGTAGACATCCAATGTCATAGTTTGCCCAAATTTCAGTTTGTTCTAATAATTCGGTTTATTGCTGCTCAGTTTGTTGCTGTTTAGTTTGTTATTGTTGGGTTTGTTGCCAATAACATAGCGATATTCGAGTTGTTCACCAGATTCGCTCTTTAAGGTTTGTATATGTCTCTTAAGTATCAAGTTGTACCTGTTACCTCTTTTTCTCAGAACTGCTCGATTGTGTGGTGTGATGAAACCATGGAAGGCATCGTTGTCGATCCGGGCGGTGATGTTCAACAACTCGCGGCTATCATTGAAGAACTCGGTGTTAAGGTTGTGAACTTGGTACTGACGCACGGTCACTTAGATCATGTTGGCGGTACGGTACCACTTGCTGAGATCTTGAAGGTTGAAATTGTGGGCCCGCATAAGGCAGACAACTTCTGGCTACAAGGTCTAGAGAATCAAAGTCAGATGTTTGGTTTCCCACTGTGTAAAGCTTTTGAACCAAACACTTGGTTAGAAGAGGGCGACAAAGTCACTTTTGGTAATCAAGTGATTGATGTGATTCACACGCCGGGCCACACGCCAGGTCACGTTGTACTGTTCAGTGAGCAAGCTCGTTTAGCGTTTGTGGGTGATGTGTTGTTTAACGGCGCAATTGGCCGTACTGACTTCCCACAAGGTGACTTCAATACGCTTATCGCTTCAATCAAGACTAAGCTTTGGCCACTAGGCAGTGACGTAACATTCGTTCCGGGCCATGGTCCTGAATCGACATTCGGTCGCGAGCGTGCATCAAACCCGTTCGTCGCAGATGAAATGCCTCTGTACTAATTAAATCTTTGATTTTCCAACCGATTATTTGTGTCGATTGATTGAAAATGAAGCTTAGCTTTTGTCCTGAAAGCTAAGCTTTTTTATTGTGTGTGAACTTACTGGTAAACCTTAATCAGAAAGACGTTCAGCGGCAGCCAAGTAGCGTCGAGCCAGCCCCACAAACTCTTCTCCACTCATATTCAAATCATGGGTTGATATGAAAATGTCATAACCGTGGAAGCCCCTTTGATATTTCATTCTGTTGGCAAGCATCGCCTGCAATCCAGAATAGTTTTTAATCACCGCGTTTGGACTGTTTGTCTCATTCGGTGAATCAAGGTTGTCCTGTGATTGGTTATCGTTGAAATTTACGTTGTCGGTATTCTGCGACTCTTTGTATTGGCTTAGTTCGACACAGCCACTTTCAGTACAACGCGCATGGTAATGCGATGAGTCGAGAACCATATCCTCAAAGTTGGACTCTTTGCCTGCTTGTTTGGCTCCTAAGTACAAAAGTGCTCGTTGGCTGAGCAATAATTCACAAGTTATTTTAGGGCAAATCGAATCGAGGTAGGGCGAGTAATCTTTTACTTTAATTCCGACCCAGGGCAGAGGTTGATGCCAACCATCTTGTTCATAAGTGCAAAGACCAATTTTTTGGATGTTACTCCATTTTAAAACCCAACCCCCTTTGTAAAAGTGCTGCTGAAAATGAGTCGGGGTAAGTGTGAACATCACTCGGCTGCGCAGCATCAAATAGTAGCCAGTTCCCAGAAGCGCAATACTGCAAAAAGCACCCACGATCAGTAACTTTGGATTGTCACTGTAGAGCGAAACGATCAAGCAAATGAAGCCTAAAATAATGGCGAGGATACGGTACGAGCGAGTGAATGAAGGCAAAGAGAAATTACTAAGGTGACGAGTGTCCATAGGTAACACCAAGTTTTCATATTTTTGTCTGGATGGATAACCAGTGTATATGACCCTGAATTGATAAGTCGATGTTTAAATAATAGACGCTAGTAGACAATATCGGTATTTTTCGTCGACTTTCGATGCTTCACTCTACAAATAGCTCCTGTTTTTTGGTATAAATCGCGCTTCAAATTTTCACCACTGCGAAAAGAGCAGTGAACTGGAGAAATATTCAATGAGACTTGCTCATAAGCGTAAGGTGCAGGCTAAACTGCAGAAACGCACTAAAGCGGCTGTAGTTAAAGCAGTGGCAACGCCGAAAAAAGCGAAGCCTGTCGCAGAGAAAGTTGTAGCAGAAAAAACTGTAGCAGCAAAACCAGCGGTAGAGAAAGCAGTAGCAGCAACTAAAGAAGTTGCAGTAGCACTGACTCCTAAGCAACAACAAGTTCTAGACATCGTTGTTAGCAATGCTGAAGGCATTAACCCTAAAGGTATCGGCCTAGAAGCTGGTCAAGAAGACGCGAAAGCAGCTTCATGGGCAACAGGCGCATTGAAAAAACTTCTTGAAGAAAACCTAGTAGCGAAAGAGCAGCTAGCAGGTAACAAGGTTATCTACAAAGCTATCTAATCCTGTGGGATTACATTCGCTTCGTTAAGTTTTTAAGCCTCGATTTTCGAGGCTTTTTTGTATCTGGCACATTATGCCAAGTCCGAGCCCAAATCCAAGCCTAAACCTAGGCTCTATAATCTCAATTCCAATTCGATATACGGCTTAACTGATTAGTGTTGTCTCGTGTCAGAGCTTCGAATCAGCAAGCACTAAATTAGGGCGTTAGCTAGGTAGATCAAGAGAGCAAAGCCTTGATTTTTTTCCCTAAAATACAGCAATGAATAGAGCTTCATCACGAAATGGCAATCAATTGTTAAGAGTATTTAATTATTAATACTTAGGTATTTATCAATACGCATTGCCTTGGTGAATATCCAAACTCCTTTGAAATCGACACTATTCAATCATCTCCTACGTAGTTCTACTTAATCCTTTGGTCTAATACGTAACTTTGTTAACGCCATGCGTGCGTGCTCTCCCTGATATCTTGTTGCCTCATCACGGTGCACTCTTATGTTGAATCATAAAAAATGCTCATAGAAAGAGTGTTAACCCAACAAAGGACGTGAACATGAGTCTCATTTCTAACTCCCTCACACGAGTTTTTAAAAACGTTGCAGTAACTGCTGCGGCTTGTTTAGCTTTGGTCGCTACTGGTGCTACAGCCGCTGATAAGGTTTACCGTTTAAAACTTGCGGAAACTTGGGGACCAAACTTCCCAGTTTTCGGTGATGCAACCAAAAACATGGCGGCGATGGCTGAGAAGATGTCGAATGGTCGACTGCAAATCAGAATCGATTCAGCAAACAAACACAAAGCACCTCTTGGTGTTTTTGACATGGTTAAGTCTGGTCAATACGACATGGGTCACTCAGGCTCTTACTACTGGAAAGGTAAAGTTCCAAACACTCTTTACTTCACTTCTATGCCTTTCGGTATGACGCCAGCAGAACAATACGCGTGGTTCTATCACGGTGGTGGTATGGAGTTAATGGAGCAGGTTTACTCTCCACATAACTTGATGTCTTTCCCTGGTGGTAACACGGATATCCAGATGGGGGGTTGGTTTCAAAAAGAGATCAACAGCGTTGAAGATCTACAAGGTCTGAAAATGCGAATCCCGGGCTTTGCAGGCGAGATTCTTGCTGAGCTAGGTGCTAAACCGACGAACATTGCCCCAGGTGAACTTTACACGTCTCTAGAGCGTCGCACGATTGATGCACTAGAGTGGGTAGGTCCATCGCTGGATTTACGAATGGGCTTCCACAAAATCGCGCCTTACTACTACACAGGTTGGCACGAGCCGGGTTCAGAGCTTCAATTCCTAGTGAACAAGCGTACATGGAACAAGCTGCCTGAAGACCTACAAGAAATCTTACGTGTTGCAATGCGTACTGCGGCTTACGACATGTACACACAAGCAACGCACGAAAGTGGTAAGAACTGGGTTTCAATGAAGACAGAATACCCAGATGTACAAGTGAAAGATTTCCCACCAGAGGTTATGTCTGCTCTGAAAGAAGCGAACGATCGCCTACTGGCTGCACATGCTGAGAAAGATGAGCTAGCAAAAGAGATTCAAGCTTCACAAGCAAGCTACCTAGAGCAAGTACGTTCATGGACGGATATTTCACATAGAGCTTATCTAAATAGCCAAGCGAAATAATCGACAGTTGTTGAACTGAATCTAAATGAACCCGAAGCTTTTCTTATTGAGTATTTAAGAGTGAATAAGCCGAGGGTTCATTTAAAACATAATAACTAAGCAGGATAAATCCTGTATTACGCTCAAGAACCTTTTCTACGTCCTACAGCTCGTTACCTCAGCTGCGCGATGTCTTTTCAAATTCCATGGAGTCGGGAATGCGAAGTCTAATTTATATTGAACGCCTGTTTAATCGTATCGGTGACGCACTGGGATGGCTTTCCAGTATGTTGTTTATTCTACTTATCGCCAACGTTGTGTATGACGTTGTCATGAGATATGCCTTCAACGATGTCTCTATCGCTTTCCAAGAGATGGAGTGGCACCTCTTCTCAGCCGTTTTCCTATTAGGTGTTCCTTATGCCATCAAGGCTGGTGGTCATGTGCGAGTGGATGTGTTCTACGAGCAACTGAGCTTCAAGGCACAAGCGATTATTGACCTGCTTGGCACGCTTATCTTTCTACTTCCGTTTTGCCTGCTGGTGGCTTGGTTTGGTATCGATGTTGCCAAAGAGAGTTATGAACTGGGTGAAACCTCAGGCGATCCCGGTGGCCTGCCGTATCGCTGGATCATCAAAGCTATGATCCCGCTGTCATTCTTTTTGATGGCACTCAGTGGCGTAGGTTTGATCCTGCATTCACTGAATAAGATTTTTAATCCGCATCTTATCCATGCAAACAATATTCATAAAAAAAACAAGTAGAGGCTGAACATGATTGGAATAGTAATGTTTTTCGTAGCCTTGTTTGCGCTTTTACTTGGCTTCCCAGTGGCGTTTACCTTTGGTGGTATCGCGTTAATCTTTGGTGTTTGGGCTGAGGGCATCGAAATGTTTGCCTTCATGCCATATCGAATTCAATCCATTATGGAAAACACGGTTCTGATGGCCGTTCCATTGTTTGTTTTTATGGGGCTCGTTCTACAAAAGACCAAGCTTGCTGAGCAGTTGCTTGAGTCTATGGGGCGACTGTTTGGCGGCGTTCGTGGTGGTATCGCGATTTCAACCGTATTAGTAGGTTCACTACTTGCGGCTTCTACTGGCGTGGTTGGTGCTTCTGTTGTTGCTATGGGACTTATCTCCCTACCTGTAATGCTCAAGTACAATTACGACAAAGGCTTAGCCTGCGGCACTATTTGTGCGTCTGGTACGCTAGGGCAGATCATTCCACCCTCCATCGTATTGATTCTATTGGGTGATGTTCTAGGTGTTCCTGTAGGCGACTTGTTCCAAGCGGCGATTTGGCCGGGCGTGATGCTGGTCGGCGCGTACATCGTTTATATCTTGATATACGCAAAGCTACACCCTGAAGCGGCTCAACCTATTGAACGTGATGACTCCATCAGCCGTAAGCAGGAAGTGTTTAATGCACTGAAAGCGATTCTTCCGCCTCTAGCGTTAATCATTGTTGTGCTGGGCTCTATCTTCGCAGGTGTTGCTACGCCAACAGAGTCAGCCGCATTAGGTGGCGCGGGTGCGATGATACTTGCACTGCTTTACGGTCAATTTAGTTGGTCGATGGTGTACGAGGCGTCGAAAGAGACGGTGAAAGTAACGGCGATGGTATTTGCTATCTTGTTGGGTGCAACGGCATTCTCAATGGCGTTTACCTACACTGGTGGCGACTATCTGGTTGAAGAGTGGATGCTACAACTGCCAGGTGAAAAATGGGGCTTCCTGATCATTACCATGCTGGTGATTCTGATTCTGGGTTTCTTCATCGACTTCGTAGAGATCTGTTTCATCATCGTGCCGATCATTGCGCCAGTTGCTGAACTGATGGGCATCAACATGACATGGTTCGCTATCCTTATTGCGATGAACCTACAAACTTCCTTCTTAACGCCGCCATTTGGTTTTAGTTTGTTCTATTTAAAAGGCGTAGCACCGAAAGGCGTGACGACTAAGGACATCTACCGAGGTGTGATGCCGTTCATTCTGATTCAAATCCTCGTACTTGGATCACTTCTCGCTTTCCCATCTTTCTATGGAATGTGAGTGAAGCCAAGAATGTGAATGATATGTTTCAACGGCTATCTATAAATTGCTAAAGTAAAACGGCTTATTGATGTTCAGTAAGCCGTTTTTTGTGAGGGAAAGGAATGCCTCTAAAAGCCAAGCTGATTTTGCTGACGTTGCTCCCGTTGCTGCTGGTAACGGCGAGTATTAGTTGGATCTCGCTGCACCAGACTAAGACGTTAGGCGCTAAAGAAGTCGAGATCTTTAGAGACAGCCTAATCAAGTCGCGTGAAAACGCCCTCAAAGACACGGTTGATCTCGCGTTCGACGCCATAGAACACGTCTATAACGATCCAAATATCCAAGAAGCCCAAGCCAAAAAAAAAGTTCGAACCATATTGTCTAAACTTAGATATGGCTCTGATGGGTACTTCTTCGCATACGATCGCCACGGGACCAACTTGGTTCATCCAATTCAGCCAGAATTGATAGGCCAAAACCTACTCCAACTGCAAGATGAAGATGGCGATTTTCTGATAGAGGCTCTGTTAAGAGAAGCGCAAACCGGAGGCGGGTTTCACCAGTATTTGTGGCAAAAACCGTCGACGGGTGAGGTGGTGTCTAAGCTGAGCTACGCCGCTTGGTTAGAGCGTTGGGACTGGATGATTGGCACCGGCTTGTATATTGAAGACGTACACCAAGAAGTGGCTTCGATGCAGGCTGCGATAAATAAGAATATTGAAACCACGTTCTTTTCGATTGTGGTGATTTTGAGCGTAACGGTCGCGGTCATCATCGTGCTGACCTTGGCTATTAACATGCATGAACATCGGATTGCTGATAACAACTTAAAGGAGCTGGCGCATAAGACGGTGATGTTCCAAGAAGACGAGAAGAAGCATCTAGCGCGTGAGTTGCATGATGGTATTAACCAATTATTAGTGTCGAGTCGTTGCCATTTGGAACTGCTCGGTAATAAGCTACAAAATGAAGACCTTAAAGCACATTTGAATAAGTCGCAGCATTCACTGATGCGAGCAATCGAAGAAGTGAGGCACATCTCGCATCAACTTCGTCCAAGTTCGTTGGATGATATTGGTTTAGAGGCGGCATTGTCTTCATTGTTGTTAGATTTTCAGGCGCATTCGGGTATTGAAGTAGAAACCTTGTTTAGCACTCAACAGGGTAAGTTGAAATCTGAGGCTGCGACAACCTTGTATCGAGTGGTGCAAGAGTCGCTGAATAATATCGAGAAACACGCGCAAGCGACCAAAGTAACGGTTATCGCTCAGCAAATTGGTAATGTGTTGCAACTACTGATTCAAGATAACGGTGTCGGTTTCAACACCTATAAAGCGATGGAAAAACGAGGGATCGGGCTGCGTAACATGAGAGAGCGAGTGGAGTTCATCGGTGGTGACTTTGAATTGATGAGTGAGATTGGCCTCGGAACGGAAATTACAGTGTTACTGACACTAGAGGGATTAATGAATGAGTGAAGTTATTCGAGTTGTGATTGCTGACGATCACCAAGTGGTACTGGATGGCTTTATGGCGAGATTGGAACTCGAGCCAGATATTAGCGTGATAGGTACCGCCAGCAATGGACTAGAAGCGGTAGAGGTGGTTAAGTCTCTGCGCCCTGATGTGGTGTTGATGGATATCAGCATGCCTATCATGAATGGCATTGATGCCACCCATCTGATTAAAGAAGAAGACCCAGAAGCCAAGGTCCTGATGCTGACCATGCATAACAACCGTGAATACATCATGAAGGTGATGCAGTCGGGTGCTGTCGGTTACATGTTGAAAGAGATTTCGGCTGAAAAAATGGTACAGGCAATCAAAACGGTCAATCAAGGATCGACCTATTTCTGTGAAAAAGTCACGCAGAATTTGTTTACTCAGCCGATTACTCCCACGCCATCTGTCAAGAATCCATTGAGCAGACGTGAAGAGGCTGTGCTGAAATTAGTCGCAAAAGGGGAGAGCAGTAAAGAGGTCGCAAAGGCGCTGAATATCAGCTATCGAACGGTAGAAACCCATAGGCAAAATATTAAGCATAAGCTCGATATTCACTCTACGGCAGAGCTTGCTAAATATGCGGTCAGCTCCGGGCTTGTGGACTGATCTTACGCTAAATAACGTTAAATGTGTAATTTACGCCTCCTTTATGGAGGTTTTTTTAGTATTTTTGCGACAGGTTGATATTCTTCTTTTCGAAATTTAAGCGCCGAATGCAATGTTGCAAACTGTGCGCTGCAAATTAGAGAGGAAGCATGGAGCCTGTAAAAGATAGGTATAGTATTGAAAATACCGATTATACAGTAGGACAAGATAACGTTCAGAAATGGGGTTTTGATGTTCATAACCCAGTATTTGGAATCAGTGCAGGGGCGATCATTATCTTCCTGTTGGCACTTCTAGTCGCAGACCCTGAAACCGCAAAAGCGGCGCTTGATGGAATCAAATGGAAAGTCATTGGTAACTTCGATGGTTTCTTCATGTGGGCAGCAAACATCTTCGTAATTTTCTGTTTTGCCCTCATTGTCTCCCCGTATGGCAAGATACGTATTGGTGGCAATGATGCCAAAGCAGAGCACTCAAACCTATCTTGGATGTCGATGTTATTCGCCGCAGGAATGGGTATTGGCTTAATGTTCTGGGGTGTTGCTGAGCCAGTAGCTTATTTCACTGGCTGGTATGAAACACCACTAGGTGTTGAAGCTTACTCTCCTGAAGCGGCGAAGTTGGCTCTTGGTGCAACCATCTACAACTGGGGTCTGCACGGTTGGGCGATTTACGCGGTTGTTGCTCTAGCGCTTGCCTTCTTCACCTTCAATAAAGGTTTACCTCTATCAATCCGCTCTATTTTCTACCCTATCTTGGGTGATAGAACTTGGGGTTGGTTTGGTTATATTGTTGATATCGTCGCTGTGCTTGCAACGCTATTTGGCCTTGCAACTTCATTGGGCTTAGGTGCTCAACAAGCGACCAGTGGTATTAACCATGTATTTGGTACCGATGGCGGTATTGGCATGCAGCTGATTGTTATCGCAGTGGTTACTTTCTTAGCGACAATGTCCGTGGTTCGTGGCATCAACGGTGGTGTAAAGCTTCTGAGTAATGTGAACATGCTGGTTGCTTTGGGCTTACTTATCTTCGTTACCATCGCTGGTGGCATGGCGGGTATTAAAGCAATCCCAACCGCGCTAATGGGCTACATTGAAAACTTCATTCCCTTAAGCAATCCTCACGGTCGTGATGACGAAACGTGGATGCAAGGTTGGACGGTATTCTACTGGGCGTGGTGGATGTCTTGGTCACCATTCGTAGGCATGTTCATCGCTCGTATCTCTAAAGGTCGAACGATTCGTGAATTCATCGTTGCTGTATTGTTCATCCCAACGACAGTAATCATCATCTGGATGGCTATTTTCGGTGGCATCGCGATTGATCAAGTGGCGAACAAGGTGGGCGAGATTGGTGTGAATGGTCTGCAAGATATTACATTTTCTCTTTTCCATACTTACGATGCTCTGCCAATGAGCTCTGTGCTTTCAGTGGTATCGATTGGTTTGATTATGGTGTTCTTTATCACCTCTTCTGATTCAGGCTCATTGGTTATCGATAGCATTACCTCTGGCGGTAAAGTGGATGCACCGGTTCCACAACGTGTATTTTGGGCGTTGATGGGCGGCGCGATTGCAGCGGTTCTACTATGGGTTGGTGGTACGGAATCTATTCAAGCACTGCAAGCTGGAACGGTATCGATGGCGCTACCATTTGCCTTCATATTATTGCTTATGTGCCTAAGCTTATTGCTAGGTTTACGAACTGAAAATCAATTGGTTAAGCACCAAAATGCTTTGAGTTAAAAGTATTTTTGATAAAAAGGTCGACAGGGTCGACCTTTTTTTCGTCATAAACTTGAGTGATTACGTGAATATTGTTTGAAATTCCATCGAACCGATTCTAGTTTACTGAAAACAACAAGTTAACCTGCTAAACTTCAGACGTCCAAGTATTTGAATTATTGTGACAACAGCTTGTACTACTTGGATCGTAGGTTCGAGTTTGTAATTAAGTCGCAGGTAAGTAAGGAATACCAGGTCAATAGACCCTAATAGAATTCCGTAGAGAGGGATAATGACTAAAGGTATAGATAAATACAGTATCGACAGTACGGATTACACTGTCGGTCAAGATAACGTCCAAAAATGGGGTTTTGATGTTCATAACCCAGTATTTGGTATTAGTGCGGGACTTATCGCTTTGTTCCTGATCGGTGTTCTTATTACAGATACCGCTTCAGCAAAGGCTGCGCTAGATGGCGTTAAAGGCCAGATTATCAATTCGTTTGATTGGCTTTTCATCTGGTCGGGTAATATTTTCGTAATTTTCTGCTTAGGTTTGATTGTTTCTCCGTACGGCAAAATCCGCCTTGGTGGTGTTGATGCGACGGCAGATTACTCATTCTTCTCTTGGCTATCGATGCTGTTTGCCGCAGGTATGGGTATCGGCTTGATGTTCTGGAGTGTGGCAGAGCCAGCGGCTTACTTCACGGGTTGGTTTGAAACTCCGTTAGGTGTTGAACCAAACACACCAGAAGCTGCAAAACTGGCATTGGGCGCAACCATGTATCACTGGGGTCTACACCCTTGGGCGATTTATGGCGTAGTAGCACTGTCACTTGCGTTTTTCTCTTACAACAAGGGATTGCCTCTTTCTATCCGTTCTATCTTTTACCCAATTTTAGGTGATAGAGCTTGGGGCTGGGCAGGTCACATTGTTGATATTCTTGCTGTACTTGCAACGCTATTTGGTCTGGCGACATCGTTAGGTCTTGGTGCACAACAAGCGGCAAGTGGTATTCAGCATGTATTCGGCATTGAAGCGGGCTTAGGTCTGCAAGTTATTGTGATTACAGCGGTGACTTTATTGGCGGTAGTATCAGTACTTCGTGGTATTGATGGTGGCGTTAAAGTTATCAGTAACATCAACATGTTGGTGGCTTTCCTACTGCTTATCTTAGTGGCTCTAATCGGCTACGCGGTGACTTTAGGTTCTATCCCAACGACATTGATGGCATACATTGAAAACATCATTCCGTTGAGTAACCCTCACGGTCGTGAAGATGAAACGTGGATGCACGGTTGGACTGTATTCTACTGGGCTTGGTGGATCTCATGGTCTCCATTCGTAGGTATGTTTATCGCACGTGTTTCTAAAGGTCGTACCGTTCGTGAGTTCATCACAGCAGTACTGATTGTACCGACTACAGTGACTATCATTTGGATGTCAGTATTCGGTGGCATGGCGATTGACCAAATCGTGAATAACGTTGGTATTCTTGGTCAAGACGGCCTAACAGATGTATCACTAGCAATGTTCCAAATGTTTGATGCACTGCCGTTCGGGACTCTGCTTTCAATCATTGCGGTTGTATTGGTTCTAGTATTCTTCATTACATCGTCTGACTCAGGCTCTCTAGTAATCGACAGCATCACCGCGGGTGGTAAAGTTGATACGCCTGTGCCTCAACGTGTGTTCTGGGCGTTCCTTGAAGGTGCGATTGCTGTGGCTCTATTGTGGGTTGGTGGTACTGAAGCAGTACAAGCTCTACAAGCGGGTGCAATCTCGACGGCATTACCATTTACCATCATTCTATTACTGATGTGTGTGAGCTTGCTAATGGGTATGCGTACAGAAAAACGCTAGGCTTTGTAAGCTGAAATCTACTGCCTTTTTTGTTTCTTCTTTACCGTGTTTTCTTGTCTCTTTTTAACATGTGAAGTGCGATAAAAATACTAATAACCGTAGAGATAATGCCGCCTTAAATTTGGCGATAAGCCAAGGATTTGACATTACTTAAGCTTATGGTTTGCTTAAAATTATATTACGTTATTAAATTATAAAATCGCTCGAATTTAATACTGATATTGGGTAGTATGCGCGAGATTTCCCACTACTCGTGAAACTTTGACATGAAACTAACACTTAAGCAGAAGTTAATAGGTGCTAGCCTATCTGCTGTTGTCGTTATGGCAACAGCGTTAACTTGGTTATCAGCAAACCAATTATTTGAACAGACTCGTAATGGCGTATACCTACGAGCTGAAAGCGTATCTGAAGCAGCATCTGAAGGTATTAAAAACTGGATTGATATCCGTACTGATATCGCATCAGCATTTAATGACTTTTCACGAGAGGATGATGTTGTTCCTTTCCTTAGACAAGCTCGTGTAGCGGGTGGCTTTGACGATATCTTTTTAGGTACTCCAGAAGGTGGAATGTACCGTTCACATCCTGAACGTAATCGTGCAGATTACGATCCTCGTCAACGTCCTTGGTACCAAGAAGCAAACGCTGCAGGTAAGCAAATCATTACTACGGCTTACCAAGATGCAATCACCAAAGCACTTCTAGTAACGATCGCAGAACCTGTTCGCCACAACGGCCAACTTGTTGGTGTTGTTGGTGCAGACGTACTGATCGACCAGTTGGTTAACGATGTAATCAGCCTTGATGTTGGTGACAACGCTTACGCAATGCTAATTGATGCCTCTGACGGCACATTCCTAGCACACCCAGATTCAGCACTAAGCTTGAAGCCGGTAAGCCAGCTTTCAAACGATATCTCTATGCCTATCATCGAAAACGCAGTGCGTACGGGTAGCATCGAGATCATCAAAGAGCGCGGCGCAGACAAGCTGCTTTACTTCACGAAGGTGCCTAACACTAACTGGATCTTCGCGGTTCAGATGGACAAAGCAACAGAAGAAGCGAACCACTCAACGCTACTTACTCAGCTGATCATCACTGCTGTCGTTATTACGCTCATCGTAATCGTACTCGTGTCTTGGTTAGTAAGCTTCCTATTCCGCGACCTAAACCGCGTTTCAGCAGCACTTGAAGAAATTGCTTCAGGTGAGGGCGATCTTACTCAACGCCTTGAGCCTAAGAGCGACGACGAAATTGGTCAGCTTGCAGCAAACTTCAACCGCTTTGTGGGTAACATGCACACCATGGTGATCAAGCTAAGCGAAGTATCTGCTGCGCTAGGCAACCAAGCACGTCAAACGGCTTCTCAAGCTGAAGAACGTAGTGCTCGTATCCAAATGCAACAAGACGAGATCAACATGGTAGCAACAGCCGTTAACGAAATGGCTGCAGCAACACAAGAGATCGCAGGTAACGCAGACCACACTGCACAGAACTCATCTGAAGCGGTTGGCGCGTGTGAGCACGGTACTGGTCAAGTGACACAGACTCAAAGCTCTATCCAAAACCTTGCTCAAGAAGTTCAAATCGCAACTAACGTGATTCTCGAGCTTGAAGAGCACGGCAACAGCATCAACGCTATCTTGTCTAACATTCAAGGTATTGCAGAACAAACGAACCTACTTGCACTTAACGCCGCTATTGAAGCAGCACGTGCCGGTGAGCAAGGTCGTGGTTTCGCAGTAGTAGCGGATGAAGTTCGAGTTCTGAGCCAACGTACACACGGTTCAACGCAAGAAATTCAACAAACGATTGAGTTGCTGCAAGGTACAACAGGCAAAGCGGTTAACATCATGAACGATAGCCGTACACTTGCTGAAACCAGTGTTGATGACGCGAACTCAGCAGCTGCAAGCCTAACGCAAATCCATGCTGCTGTTGAACGCATCAGTGACATGGCAACACAGATTGCTTCTGCTGCAGAAGAGCAAGCGTCAGTAACGTCTGAGATTACTCGTAACACTGAAGGAATCCGTGACGTATCTAACGAGCTAGCAGACGAAGCACACCAAGCTGCAGAGCAAGCCGCTCAACTTTCTGAACTGTCTCACGAGCTAGAAAGCGAAATCAGCCGCTTCAAGCTGTAATCGAAGCCAATATAACAAAGCCCCGACTTAGGTTGGGGCTTTGATGTATCTGTACCATCTAGACTAACGAGTTATTTAAACTCAAACTTGCCCTTCATGATTGCCCAGTGGCCCGGGAATGAACATAGGAAAGAGTAGTCGCCACCGGCTGTCATTTTCTCTGTGCTGAAAGTGATTGAGGTTGACTCGCCACCACCGATAACACGAGTGAAGGCGTAAACGCGGCTGTCGTCAGGTTTTACGTAGTTATTGTCGATACCTGCCGACATACCATCGATGCCTACTGCTTGTAGCGACGCAGTGTCTGTTATAACGACGTTGTGACCCATTGATTGGGCTGGCATAGAACCAGTATGGTTTAGCGTCAGCTTCACTTCTTTACAGCTCGCTGGAACGCTTAATGTGTCAGTTGAAAATTTCATTTGATCACTAGCATCAATCGATACTTCACATTCCGAGCTCGCTTGAGCGGTAAAGCTAGCACCTACAAGCGCTATCGTTGTTGCGATTAATCGTAAAGACATACACTGTTCTCCATTATTTTAGGGGGAGGTTATTCCATGAGGTTGATTGATACGTATTATCCTAGAAAGATGATCATAGTAATGTGCTACGACTTGAATTGTGTGCAACTCGTTGCTTTGTAAATGGTAAGTTTTTGTAGGAAAGGGCAAAACTAATCAGCGCATGAACAACCGTTTAGGGGGGGGATGGTTGCTCGAGACTAGAATCGCAGACAACAAAAAGCCCGAGCATAAACTCGGGCCTTGAATAGTTTTCTTTATAGCTTAAGGGGAAGCTAGATTGCCTGACGAAGTTGGAAATAACGTCCTTCTTCGTTTAACAGCTTCTCGTGAGAGCCGTTTTCAACAATCTCGCCTTGTTCAATCAGAACGATAGAATCCATCGATTCCAGACCAATCAAACGGTGTGTAATGAAGATAACCGTCTTGCCTTCGAAGTGCTTCTCGAACAGCGTCATGATGCTTTGCTCTGTTTGCTTATCTAAGCCTTCTGTTGGCTCATCAAGAAGCAGGATAGGGGCATCATGAAGAATCGCGCGTGCGATACCAATACGGCGCTTCTCACCACCAGACAGTTGACGACCACCGTCACCCAACCAGCTATCAAGCGCGTTATTCTCCAGCAGCTTTTCTAGACCAACATCTTTTAGGATATTCGCTAAGTGATCATCGGTCGCTTCTGGTCTTGCAATCAACAAGTTGTCACGCAAAGTACCATTTAGAATGTCGACACGTTGGCTTACCACACTGATTGATTCACGAAGCTGTGACTCGTTCCATTGTGTCAGCTCAATCCCCGCGATAGAGATATAACCCTTTTTCGGGTCCCAGTAGCGAGTTAGAAGCTGAATCAGTGTCGATTTACCAGAACCCGTTTGACCCACAATCGCAACCTTGTTGGTAGCAGGGATGGTTAGGTCGACAGCGTTCAGAACACTGCGCTCAGAGTCAGGGTAGTTGAACGTCACGTTTGAGAACGTAATATCAAGTGGCTTGTTGATGTCGAGCTTCTCTTCAGCAAACTGAACTTCAGGCTCTGACAGAATCACTTCGTTCAAGCGACGAGCTGAAGACAGAGTTTGACCTAAATGCTGGAATGCACCTGCAATTGGCATTAATAGCTCGAAGCTTGCCATGGTTGCGAATGCCATTAGCGCGATGAACGGGTCTGGTGCATTACCACCCACGCCGTCAGCCGCAAGCCAAAGCATAAGAACCAGCGTCAAACCGTTGAACAGCATTAGCGCTGCTGAAGCCATACCGGTTAGGTTAGCGTTCACAAACTGATTCGCCATCAGCTTGCGTTGCGTTTCTAGAATCGCATTACGGTAACGCTCCTCAGCACCGAACAGAGTTAGCTCGCTGTAGCCTTCAATCCAATCAAGCGTCGTTACACGAAGATCCGCTTTGTTTTGTGTCAGCTCACCACCGTTACGTTTACCCAGCTTGTAGAACAAGATTGGCCAAACCAACAGCATGATAAGAAGGATAGAACCTAAGATTAAACCTAGTGAGCTATCAAACCACATCAAGAACAGAGTCAGGAAGAAGATCCCAAACACACCCACCGTCACTGGGCTTACTAAGCGCAAGTAAACGTGGTCCATTGCATCGACATCAGCAACCAAACGGTTCAGTAGGTCAGCATCACGAAGGTTTGAAATACGACCTGGGATCAGCGGAGCCAGCTTCTTAAAGAAGAAGATACGCAGATCAGTCAGTAGTTTGAATGTCGCATTGTGGCTCACAACACGCTCACCCCAACGACCCGCTGTTCGGCTCATTGCTAAACCACGTACACCACCACCTGGTAGCATGTAGTTGAAGGTTTCACGTGCAATCGTAAGGCCAGCAACCGCAGAAGCTGAAATAAACCAGCCTGATAGCGTTAACAAGCCGATAGAAGCCGATAGAGTAGCAAAAGCCAATAGCATGCCTAGCGATAGGCCAAACCAATGCTTTTTATAGAGTTTCAGGTAAGGCAGTAAATCACGCATCTAAATTACCCTTATTATCTTGTTGAGCTAAGTTCGCGTTAAGCATCTCTTCGAATAAACCACCCGCAGTCGAAAGCTGAGAGTAATGACCTTGTTCAACCAGACCACCATCGCGCATAACCAGAATGTTATCGACCGATTGAAGCGGGGCAAGTTGGTGCGTCACAAGTAGGGCAGTGCGGCTTTCGATGTTGCTATTGATGCCTTTCATTACCAACTGTTCGCTACGAGTATCTAGGCTGGCAGTGGGTTCATCGAGCAACCAGAACTGACCGTCTTGAATCATTGCGCGAGCTAGAGCCAAACGCTGAGACTGACCCACAGACAGACCGCCAGAGCGATCAGAAATCATGTAATCCAAGCCGTGCTCATTTACGAATTCGTTAGCAAAAGACTGCTCAAGTGCATTCTCGACAACTTGGTCAGTGATATCGTGCTTACCTAGAGTGACGTTGTCACGAATTGTGCCGTGCAGTAGCAACGGGTTTTGACCAACCCAGCTAATGGTTTTACGCCAAGAGGCTAAGTCTAGGTCACGCAGTTCAATGCCATTGATTTTCAAGCTTCCTTCATAAGGCATGAAACCAAGAATAGCGTTGATCAAACTTGTTTTACCTGCACCACTTGGGCCAACTAACGCAGTCGATTGGCGAGTATTCAGTGCGAACGAGATAGGGCCAACCAGTTGAACACCTTCAGGGCTCAACACTTTCAGATCTTGAGCTTCAATATTGATGCCTTGAGCTGGGTCTAGTTGAGTGTCACCTGATTTAACCTTAGTGATGTCGGTTTCTAGGAACTCAACAATACTCTCGGCAGCACCCACCGCTTGTTGCTTCGCGTGGTAGAACGTACCTAAGTCGCGCAGAGGTTGGTAAAACTCAGGAGCCAAGATAAGGATAAACAAACCAGCGAATAGAGTAATGCCAACGCCGTAGTGACCGAAGTTAAGCTCGCCGATGTAAGTGAAACCGAAGTAAACCGCCGTCATCGCAATCGAGATAGATGTGAAGAACTCAAGCACAGCAGAAGACAAGAAAGCGATCTTCAATACATCCATAGTGCGCGTTCTGAACACCTCTGATGCACCTTTCAATACTTCGGTTTCAGCGCTAGTGCGGTCAAAAAGACGAATGGTTGTCATGGATTGTAAACGGTCGTAAAAGTGACCTGAAAGACGCTGGAGCGCTTTGAAGTTTTTACGGTTTGCATCGGCCGCTTTCATACCAACCAATGCCATGAACATCGGCACCAGTGGCGCAGTCAGCAAGAAGATAAGGCCAGCCGCCCAGTTGACTGGGAATACCACGACCAAAATAATGAACGGAATCATTACCGATAAAGACATCTGAGGTAAGTAACGAGAGAAGAAGTCTTGCATGTCTTCTACTTGCTCTAACAACAGCGTTGCCCACCCACCGGCAGGCTTGCCTTTGATATAAGCAGGGCCCAACTCACGTAACTTATCAAGGATGAGTTGCCTGATGTAGACACGGATCTGTTCACCACAGCGATAACCTGCGATCTCACGTCCCCATGTACAGCCAGCACGGCCAACGACCGATAATGCCAAGCCTGCGAAATGACCAACTAGTTCAGATTTATCGACATTTTCGATGATCAGCTGGTGAAGAATAGAGGCGAGAAGCGCTGCTTGAGCAATTAAGAACACGCTTGAAAGTACGCCAAGGCTAATCGCAATCATAAGCCAGCGTTTCGCTAACTTACTCTGTTGCTTAAGCCACTTGTTCAAGCTGCGTTGTTTTTTCTTATCCATTATGAAGGCTTAATGATAATTATTATTTGTTGAGGGCGGCTAGTATACAAAAGAAAGCCCAGTGGATATACCACTGGGCTCTAGGGATTTACAACAAAATGTGATGACGCCCTGCATCTACTGAGGCGAGAGCACCGATAATCAAATCTGCAATCTCAGATTTACTTATCGTTAAGGCCATCTAGGAAGCGTTCAGCATCCAGTGCAGCCATACAACCTGTACCAGCAGAAGTGATCGCTTGGCGGTAGTTGTGGTCCATAACATCGCCTGCCGCGAACACGCCTGGGATGCTGGTTTGTGTCGCGTTACCTTCCAGACCAGACTGAACGATGATGTAGTCATCCTTCATATCTACTTGGCCTTTGAAGATTTCAGTGTTCGGCTGGTGACCGATAGCGATGAACGCGCCCATTACGTCGATGTCTTCTGTCTTGTCAGACTGAGTATCTTTAATACGAACGCCAGTTACGCCCATATCGTCGCCAAGAACTTCGTCTAGCGTGCGGTCTGTGTGAAGAACAATGTTGCCATTCTCTACTTTGTCCATTAAACGCTTAACAAGAATCTTTTCAGCGCGGAACGTGTCACGACGGTGAATCAGGTGAACTTCAGACGCGATGTTAGATAGGTAAAGTGCTTCTTCAACCGCTGTGTTACCACCACCAACAACTGCAACTTTTTGGTTGCGGTAGAAGAAACCATCACACGTAGCACAAGCAGAAACGCCGCGGCCTTTGAATGCTTCTTCAGACTCTAAACCTAGGTACTTAGCTGATGCACCTGTTGAGATGATCAATGCATCACACGTGTACTCGCCAGAATCGCCTTTAAGACGGAAAGGGCGGTTAGAAAGGTCTACTTCGTTAATGTGGTCGAACAGGATCTCTGTTTCAAAGCGCTCTGCGTGCTCTTTCATGCGATCCATTAGAGCTGGACCCGTTAAACCTTCAGCATCACCCGGCCAGTTTTCCACTTCTGTCGTGGTTGTAAGCTGACCACCTTGCTGCATACCCGTAACAAGTACTGGGTTTAGGTTTGCACGAGCAGCGTAAACTGCAGCTGTATAGCCAGCAGGGCCAGAACCAAGAATCAATAAATTACAGTGCTTTACGTCGCTCATGAGGACTCCGAAATTGAATTTGTTTTAATTTATAATCGCTTAGGATTGTATGGAAAATATGGAGGCAATAAAAGGTTAAACAAGGGCAGAAGTGTAATTAATCGTTATACGTTAGAACATAACCGAACTAAATGATGGTCTTGTAATCCTGTGTCTTAGATCAATAGCGATAAGTCAAGGAAAGTGCTCTTGCAAACAGCTATGCATATTGCTCACTTTTAGGGCCTTCTTGATCATGGTGTTTCTATAGCAGTATTTACTTTTTTGCGTATACATTGATGAGTAGAAAAACAAGAGAACCTGAATCCTATGTTTTATTTTAAAAAGTTTGCGTTAAAAGACGCTGCAAGAATTCATCAAAATTAGCGTGCAGATAAGCGACCACAAGACGCACTTTTAGTATGAACGGCATGATTACAAACAGGTGTAATGTTGGTTAATACTTGAACTGTTGAGTGCTTCTCAGTTGTTATTTTTTTGTGTGTGTTATTATTGATATTTATATATTGCGCGGAATCATTTGAACTCTATGCAGATTCTAATCCTTTTTATCAATGTGTTTATTGTGTGCCTGAATTCGGTTTTTGCTTCTCCGCTGCAGGTCAGCGGGGAACAATCTGTGTTAGCTAATAAAGCTGTAAGATGGTATGAAATGCCTTTGTTATCTGATCCAGTCGATTTTCCCATATTAAAAAAACACATTGAATCCTCTCCAAGGATTGAAACGATATTTGGTGGTGAAGGGGCGTTTGGGTTGAGAGTTGATTTGGCCAACTCCGATATCAAGTCGTCACAACAAATAGTTACACTCCATGCAAACTATTTGGATCAAGGTTGGGGTTACTGGCAATCAACAAATGGTCAAGTAAGGCGAATACTTGATTTTGGCCAATTAAGTAACAAGAGTATCTTGCATCTGCATAGGCAAAGCTTCCCGTTAATATTGAATGCGGAGGAATCTGGAACACTTTGGCTCTACTTGGAAGCAAAGAAATTTCCAAAGGCAGTTAACTTCACTCTTCAACCTGAATATCCATTTTATATTCACGTTTTCCGCAACAATACGCTCACATTAGCTTCTATTACTGTCATGCTAACGTTGGGAGTTTTCGCTCTTTTTTGTTACTTTCAAACTAAACATCCAGTCACACTGGCTTGTGCTGGTTATGTTGGGCTACATGGCCTGGGATGGTTCGCCGCTTCAGGCGCTTGGGGGTACTTATTACCAAGCCAAAGCTGGAACCCAGTTTATTTTGGAATGGTATTGTTTCCGTTTGCGGTTGCTTTTTCTTGCTATTACACAAGATTATTGTTTGGATTTCCGCAGCATTTTATTCGTATTAATCTTACCTTTCAGGCCTTTAGTTGGCTGTGTGTCATTATCGGGTTTATTAATGTCTTTGCCCCGTTTTCGTTGACTTTTGTTATGTCCCATTTAATTGCGGCAATCTGGGTGCCGACAATGATAGTGACTGGCGTATTGATGGTTTATCAACGAAACTTTGTCGCTAAATATTATTTGATCGGTGGTCTTTGTTATGGCACGGCTTTGGTATATTACATTTTTGCGCATTTTGCACCATTGCCGACTCAGAGATCGACAGAAGTCATCGTTGTTGTTGCATTAGCAATAGATTGTACCTGCATTTTATTGTCACTGACTGAATGGTTGCGGATTCAACAACATCAACATCAGAAAACCTATATCCAGTCGAGGGTGGATAGTTTAACGGGGCTTGGAAACCGGCTGGATTTTAATGATGCGAGTAAACAATTAGTACATCATTCCTATTGTATCGTCTTCATCGATTGTGATGGCCTTAAATCGATTAATGATACTTATGGTCATGATGAAGGGGATCGCTTTTTAGAATACACCAGCCGCATGATGCGAGAAAAATTTACAGACCTTGGAATGGTTTATCGAGCTGGTGGCGACGAATTTATCTGGTTGTTGAAAGTGGATAAAGAGAAACAAGTTGAGGCTCTCTATTCTCAGATTGAGCTTAGAGTGACTCAGGTGGAAGAGCAAATTCGCAGTGCTGATTGGCCTCAGTCTGGCCTCAGTTTTGGAAGCGCATCTAGTTTTGAATGTGTCAATTTTTCTGAGTGTTTGAGCTTAGCTGACCAGCGAATGTACCAGCAGAAGCGCTCGAAGAACGGTTTTAAAAATCAGTCCAGTGAAATTGAGTGTTAGCTAAATTCCCTATTTTCTAAGTGAATCGTTTTAAGTCTAGTTAACTTATTTTCGTTTTGACTTTTGGTGTAAATGTCACCAAAGGTGGCTCTTTTAGCAACCAACCTTTCAAGCTTGCTTACCCTCTCATCTGTTTTGTGTAGAACATTCCCAATCTTTATAGTCGCCTATTTTTAACGAATTCTAAGTTAGGACATAAAGGCAGACCATCATATTCCAAATAAACGCATCATTTATAATTGTAGGTTTTATTAGAAAGCACTCTATTTGAGGGCGGCCGAGTTCCCCCCGAACTCGACCTGTTCCAGACGCGCAAGCAAAGGCGTGTGGATTCTGGCGTACTCATAAATTAACCAATTTCAGTTTGTTGTGTAAATAATCAATAGTTTGTCAATTGATAGGTAGGTCGTATTTTGCTGTGCAAAAGCATAGAAATGAATGATGGCGAGAGTGAGGGCTGAACTCATGCAAGGAGGCTGGCGTATTGAAGCGAAAGGGCTGACACAATATGAAATATGGCTTGACAGTTAATAATATCGTTAAATTTAAATTTGCAGGGATTTATAACTAGCTAGTGGAGTGTGCTAGTTTTAAGCGTTGGTCATCTTTTATATTGGTGTTATACACTGCTTTTGAATTTTAGGTTAGATTTAGTGTCTGAATTATTAAATCTGACGGGATAAATGATTGTTTAATATTGATTTGACAAGATCTTCAAGTATCCTTTATGTAAACAAAACGTTAAATATCGAAAGTAAATTAACAATCATTAAGGAGTCGATGATGTTACATGCTCACGAAAATACCCTACATATTACCCACCTCAGTAACCACGCAGTTGAGGAGTTGTCACCGTCATTCTCTAAGCTTCCAAGCACAGAGCATGCGGATGGTCAGTTTCGATTGAGAAGGTACTCGGTGGTTCAATTCAGTAATGGACAAGTCGTAGAGCTAGACAAACATAACTTTGTTCAGTCTGAAGACATTAATCACTTTCAAGGTGACGTTGTTCGCCAATTCGAGCCAATTGAAGCACCAATCCTAAGCAGCGAAGGCATGCAAGAGATGTGTGAACTGTTTATTGAAACCAATGGGCTTGAAGACGGACAAGAAATCGAAATCCACCAAATCCGTATCGCTGCCATTTTTGAAGAGACACAGGTTGCGCCAGAAGGTGTTCACCAAGATGGCTTCGACCACATCGCTTTAATTGGTGTTAACCGTCATAACATTGTGGGTGGCGAGATAATGCTGTACCAAGATTCACATGAAGCGCCATTCTTTAGAAAAGTGCTTGAAGACGGTGAAGTCGCAATGCTGGCCGACAGCAAGCTTTGGCACAACGCACAACCGATTCGTACCATAGACCACGATGAGATGGGCTATATGGATGTGTTTGTTCTAACGGCTAAGGATGCGCGCAATGTCCTTCACTCTTAATGATGTGCGCCAGCAGTTTAGCGCGCTAGGCCAATACCATAACGGTAAGCCGGTGACCTTTTTTGATGGGCCAGGTGGCTCTCAGGTTCCTGAAAATGTTTTAGCATCCATGACGGAATATCTTGGCCACTTTAATTCAAACCTAGGCGGTCATTACTTTTCTAGCCAGAAGACCACAGGTTTAATGCAGCAAGCGAGAGAAGCGGCACAAGCGCTACTCAATGCGGAATCTTCTGGCAACGTTGTGTTCGGTGCGAACATGACCTCGCTGACCTTCCAACTTAGCCGCGCGATCAGCCGAGATTGGAAAGAGGACGATGAAGTTATCGTTACTGCGTTAGACCATTACTCGAATGTATCAAGCTGGCAGCAAGCAGCAGACGACAAAGGCGCGATTGTTCGCCAAGTTCGTGTCGACGAGTCGGATTGCAGCCTAGACATGGCGCACTTTGAGTCGCTGTTAAATGAGAAGACTAAGCTTGTTGCTGTGACGTTTGCTTCGAATACGACAGGCTCGATTGTCGACATGGCGAAAGTTATTGAGCTTGCACATCAGCATGGTGCGCAGGTTTATGTCGATGCCGTTCATTACGCGCCACATCACTTGATCGATGTTCAGCAGCTGAATTGTGATTTCTTAGCGTGTTCAGCGTATAAATTCTTCGGCCCGCATGTGGGCATTGCTTATGTTGCACCTCAATGGCTACACACGTTAAAGCCTTACAAGGTTGAGCCTGCAACCAATATTGGCCCAGGCCGTTTTGAAACAGGTACGCAAAGCTTTGAAGGCCTTGCAGGTGTGATTTCGGCGGTAGATTACTTGGCGCAATTCGGTGAGCCAACCGACTCATTGCGTTCTCGTTTAGAGCAAAGCTACGCGCTTTATAATAAGCATGAAAGCCAGCTCAGTGAGTACTTCCTTAAACGCTTGTCTGATCTTGAAGGGGCAAAGCTTTACGGGAAAACAGAGTTTGATTCGAACCTAAGAACGCCAACCTTTGCGGTTACCTTTGAAAACCATTCTCCAGAGTTCATCGCCAAGAAGTTGGGTGAACATAATATCTGTGTGTGGAACGGACATTTCTACGCATTAGGATTGGTAAAGCAATTGGGTATTGAAGAGCAGGGCGTGGTGCGTATTGGTTGTATGCATTACAACTCGATTGAAGAGATCGACTTGTTGTTCAATGTGCTTGAAGGGATCTTGCGAAGTAACTAGCGAGAAGCCATTAGCGAGAAACTATTAGCAAGAAGTAATTAATAAGAAGGCACTGACCTTTGCTGTTTGTGCCTTTAGATCGAAAAAAGAGCATGCTTCTCTCAAGAATATTGAGTAGGAAGTATGCTCTTTTTGTTTGATTGAGCTTATTTGATCAACGCCAGTTATTCGAGTAAGCCCTTGATTTAACTAAGACAGGTGCTTAACCAGAGTTGCACCTACTGCGTGCGCACTGGTTGGGTTTTGGCCAGTAATTACTCGATCATCAACAATTACAAGCTCTTGCCAAGGTTGAACCTTGTTGAAACGCGCTGCGCTGCGAGCAAGAGACTCTTCCAATAGGAATGGAATGTCGTTGATGGTGCCAAAGTCGATCTCTTCTTCACGTGTAAAACCAGTCACCGATTTAGAGCTCAATAGCTTCTCGCCGTTGCTTAAAACAATCGGAAGCAGTGCTGCTGGGCCGTGACATACAGATGCGATCACACCGCCATCTTCATAGTGTTTAGCCGCAATAGCTGCGAATTGCTCGTCGGTTGCTAAGTCAGAAAGCAAACCGAATCCACCTGGGTAGAAGATAGCGTCGTAGCTTTCTGCATTAATTTGGCTTACAGGAATCGTGTTATTAATGCGGTTCTGGAAGTCATCATCAGCCAAGATCTCAGCGTTTACTGAATCCCCTTCAATATCGGTTCCGTACAATGGGCCTTTACCACCCTTGATAGAAGCGATGTCGTACTCAAAACCCGCAGCAATGATCTCTTTGAGAGCATGAGTCAGTTCAGGCGCATAAGTACCATTCGCTTGATCTGTATCGCCTAGTGTTGCGTGGTTAGTTACAGGTATTAGTATTTTTTTCATGATTCGTCCCTTTGAGCTGCTGTTTTTTTTATTTAGGTGCTGACGCTTTTCGTTAAGCACTGAAGCTTTTCGTTAGGCGCTAGGTATCGCGTTGTTACTTAGCTATCGCCGCCTTGTTGTATCTAATACTAGTTCCAAACTGATTAGGTGATAATATACGAAACAGGCAAAACATTGTTGCTATATAGCAAAGATAGAATGCGAGTAGATTAAGTATGGATAGCTTTGAAGGGATTAATGAATTTGTTGCGGTCGCCGAATGCCACGGCTTTTCAGCAGCCGCTAAACAGCTAGGTTGCAGTACCAGCCATGTGAGTCGGCAGGTTTCAAGGTTGGAAGAGAGAGTGGGAGTGGCCCTGCTTGCGCGTTCAACACGGATGGTTAGCCTGACTGAATCGGGCCACACCTATTACCAACAGTGCAAAGACTTGGTGATTGGGCTACAACAGGCCAATGAACAAGTCACGTCTCAGCAGACTCAGCTTAGCGGTACTTTACGTGTGAGTGCGGCGGGCGCATTTGCAGAAAATCATGTTGCCGCGGCGCTGATGGAATTTGCTAAAGAGCATCCTGAGCTCACCATAGAAATGAATTTCAATACCAAGATGGTTAACTTCATCGAAGATGGCATCGATTTCGCGATTCGTTATGGCCGATTGGACGATTCAGGATTGGTGGCAAGAAAGCTCGTCGATCGCCCGATGGCGGCGGCAGCCAGTAAAGACTACATAGAGCAATTTGGTACGCCGACTCATCCAGAGCAGTTAAAAATGCACAGCTGTATTATCGCCAACAGTGATCAGTGGCTATTTGAGAAAGAGGGCAAACCGTTAAATGCAGTGCGAGTACATGGACGCTGGCGCAGTAACAATTCGAGCGCAGTACTGAAAGCATGTGAAGAGGGGCTTGGCATCGTTTATCTTCCTAAAAGCAGTTTCAATGGCAGTCTTAGCAATGGAAAACTCGTCCCTGTATTAGAAGAGTATTGGGGAGCGGGCACAAGCAGTTGGATTGTTTATCAGAACCGTCGTTTTCTTCCACAGAGAGCACGGTTAGCTATCGACTTCTTAGTCTCATATTTCTCTGATTGGAATGAATAGTTCGTAGGTTTAAAGAATAGTGCGCAGGTTTAAAAGAATAGCGAACAGGATTTGAAGTGGTTGGGAGCGGATTCTTTCATCAGTTCAAGGCCAAAAGTAGAAAAAGATAATGGTTACATTGGTATAGGTTATCTATTTCTGTTTTTTGACGCGAATAATGGGATTGAGATGCTTGTCTACTTTTACTAACTCGTGTTAGCAATTGAGTTGTAGAGAATGCCGCAACAGTACGATATACTAGATGGCATATTAATGTCCCTAGCGCGTGATAGATTCTGTGGAAGCGTTGGCAGGATGTGTTGTTATGCTCCAGTTTATGAAGTGTAGCTAGAGTGCGGAGTTGGCAATGTCTTCAATAAATTTCGAATCCACGTACGGTGTAATAACTATTCAAGATATGAATGTAGTTAGTGTTGACGCTAACTATGCTCGCATCTATGGATACCAATCGCCCGAAGAACTACTTTCTAATATCGATAGCTTTCTAGATCTAATCTCAGAAGATTATCATGTTCTCGCCTATCAAAATTACCTTGAAACGGTCAGTGGTCAACGCGACCCTCAGGTTCACACCTATACCAATATTGATCGTAATGGCAGAGAGTTCACTGTGTTTTCTATCGACCATGTGACGGAGTGGCAGGGAAGACCTGCACTGCAAGTCACGGTGATCGATCTTTCCCCAGCGATTCAGCTGCAAAATGCGGTGCTTGAGCAAGATAAGATGTATCACGACATGATCATGCAATCTGGGCAGGGCATCTTGGTTCACCGAGATTTCAAGCCGCTGATGGTTAATCAATCTTGGGTCAACATGCAAGGCGCGGCTTCCATCGAGCAAGTATTAGAGCTGGACTCTATCCTTGAACTGGTACCAAAACAGAATGCCGATGGCATCAGCAAGCACTATCACGCGATCGTATCAGGGGAGTTGTCAGGTACTAGTACCGTGGTTGAAAACATTGGCTTTGACGGCGTTCATCGGTTCTTCAATATTTACGACAATGCGATTACTTGGAAAGGTCAGCCAGCCGTTCAGGTTGTGCTCGAAGATGTGACTCAAAAGGTGATGCTGGAAAAGCAGTTGGTTCACCAAGCGAACTTCGATGAAATGACCGACTTACTTAACCGCAGAGCGATTTATGAGTGGTTGAGAGAGCACATGTCCTCTAAAAACTACCTTGTTTGTATGCTGCTAGATATCGATGATTTTAAGTCGATTAATGACACTTACGGTCATATGGTCGGTGATGAGGTCATTTGTGCTTTGGCTAATATTACCAAGCGCAGTGCCGAGAAAGCCGGCGGAGTCGCAGGCCGTTGGGGTGGCGAAGAGTTCATTATATTTATCCCAAACACGTCTCTTGAAACAGCACACGAAGTGTCAGAAGAGATTCGCCAACAGTTCAATCAAGTTGAATTCAGAATCGATGAACAGTTACGATTTAATTCGAGTGTCAGTATCGGAATCAGTGATAGCCAAGCCTGTGAAGACGGTGTCACGATTGATGCACTCGTGAATTTAACCGATCAATCTCTCTATCGCGCGAAAGCCAACGGCAAGAATTGTGTAGACGGAGATGTGGTTGCGCTCTAACGCCTAAAATCGTCATCGAAAGCGAATAGGATCGACAACGAAAAATGCCCTCAAGTCATCACTTGAGGGCATTTTATTTGTGCGCCGAGCATGGCG